>JAFGTD010000035.1 GCA_016934295.1 Acidobacteriota bacterium | reverse complement strand
GCTTAAAGAATCAGATGTTCGCCCCATTTCAGATACTGACCTCATCGCGGTAAGATCTCTTCATAAGCGATCGGCATAAAACGCTTTCTGTGTTTTTATCGGCCACCCCAAAAATCCTAACTGCCTCATTTTGAAGCTTCGCTGATCGGCGTTTCTTGGGAGTTTACCCATATTTCAATGGGAATATTTCTGTAAAGGCGCAGTATCATGACCTTTGCGTGAAGATGATGATTTGGAAACGATAGGAAGAATGAACATGTTTTTTCAGCAACCTTTTCTTTATCTGTAATTTCACCCTGCCAAATTACTATCGAATTCCCTTTTTAATAATATTAAAATTATTTTTAAGAATATTAATAATTTCTTGACTTAATAATGTGAAGGTGTATTTTAACATTATTGAAACACAAAGGGCGATTATGACGGAAGAAACAATACCGCAATGGATAAAAGGTTTAAGTGATGAGGATTGGCAATTTATCAAGCGATTACTCCTTGCTTCCGGATCGCTTAAAGATGTTGCTAACCAGTACGGGATTTCCTATCCAACTGTAAGAATCAGGCTCAATCGACTTATAGATAAAGTAAAAATCCTCGATTCAAAAAAACCTAAAACAAAATTTCATCAAACCGTCCAGTTTCTCGTCGTTGAGGGAAAACTGGAGTTGTCAGTGGCAAAAACACTAATAAAGGCATTTGAAGAAAATACTAAATAAGGAGAAATAGGATATGATACATTGGAAACATAATTGGGATGAGAGTTTAAAATAACAATTTACATGCGAAGATATACTTGAAAAAGCTCGGAAGACTGAAAAAGAATGCCTGGTATCTGTATGGGTTAATTATGCTATTACTTTAATAAGCATAATCCTTATTGTATTTGTGCCAGAAAACAATTTAAAACTATATTTTGTGTTCTTGTTTTACGGTCAGCTTTTCAATTAACCAGTACAGGAAAATTATTTTGATTAAGACTCTTCCCGATCATCCGCAATACCGATTGTCTCAAAGTCTTTGAAACAGTATATCTGGAAAGGTGAAACTTTCCCTGACTCTCCCGAAGTCCCGATATGAATAACTACGCCCATCGCCGTTTTTTGAAACTTTCATACAAGACCACATCCGCTTTCCACCGCTGACTTTTGAAGCCCTCTGTATTCCCGTATCATGACAGCGATATGTATTCACTGAAAAATCAGATGTTCAGACCCATCATCCGCAATCTTTAATCTTCAATCATCAGTGCTGAGACCGCATTGCGCAGGATCTCGGTATCGACCTGGCAGGGATCGTCCGAACTCCCTTTGGATGGGGAGATCGGTTCCCCGAATTGAACCGTTACCCGGTGCGGACGAATACGGATGCTGTCCCGCGGCCAAACCAGGTGGGCGCCCTGGATGCCGACCGGGATTATGGGAACGGCAAGCTCCCTCGAAAGAATAGCCGCCCCCTTTTTGAACGGCTGCAGTTGCCCGTCAAAAGAACGGCCTCCTTCGGGAAAGATACAAAGTATCAGTCCGTCTCTGAGGCCGGACGCCCCTGTTTTCATGGCGCGCAGGAGATGGGAATCCGGATCGACGGGCACGATATTCGTGAGTCGAGCCGCCAGTTTCATAAATCCGCTTGCGAAAAATACGCTGTACCCTACGAAAAACAATTGCTTGAAAATCCTGTAGGGAAGAGTGGAAGTGAGAACGAACGGGTCCAGGTAGCTCTGGTGATTCGGACAGATCAAATAGGGCCCCTCATCGGGAAGGTGTTCCAGCCCGCGCACTTTGATTCGCAGAAGTGTGCGAAATACAGCGTAATAGATTATCCGGAGACAGACATACTTAAAGAGCGTCATCGCAGAACCGGACATGGGAACGCGTATGTCCGTCTCGCGGCTGAGAGATTCTTCGGACAGGATAGAATCCCAGCCCTGGCGGGCCTCTTTGGTCGGAACGACGGATCCCGCCTCTTTTGCCAGCTGGACTATCAGGTCACGTATTGTAAATATCTCCGTTCCGAAATCCTCAGGCAGTTCGATCTGCAGTGACTGTTCAAGACCGGCCAGCAGTTCCACACGTTCCATGGAATCGAAACCGAGGTCCAGTTCCAGGTTCATGTCCGGCTCAATCGGCATCTTCCGATGGTAGGAATCGCACAAGGAACGGACGACTTCCCTGCCCACCGCAGACTCCATTAAAGCCCTGTCCTGCAGCATGGACGAGGATTGCGTTTCCCGGCTTACTGTCGATTGGGCATGCACGCTTTCGATCTGATTCTTCAATTCGAGTCTTTTTATCTTCCGTGTGGTCGTGCGCGGCAGGGCCTCCGCCCGGATGCTGTAACTCATCAAGCGTTTGTATTTGGGAAGCTGGTTGGAAAGGCCCGCGATCTGATCCCTCAACACCTCTCTCGCATTGGCCACTTTACGGGATTTCATGTAATCGAAATTCGGCACAACGACTGCATGCAGTTTCTCTCCCCTGTCCTGCTCGCTGAAAATTCCGACGACGGCGATTTCCTGAATGAATGGAGACTGAAGATAGTGCGTTTCCAATTCATCCGGGTAAATATTTTTGCCGCTGGGCAGGACTATGACCTCTTTCTTCCTCCCCGTCACAAAGAGATTCCCGCACGCATCCAGCCGTCCCAGATCTCCGGTATGGAACCAGCCTTCCCGGACGGCTTCCTTCGTCGCGCCGGGATTCCGATAATACCCGTTCATGACGATGGCCCCCCGGATCAGAATTTCTCCCGTACCCGTTTCGTCCGGAGCAAGAATTTTTATGTCGACTCCGGGAAGAGCGGGACCGACCGAGCCCAGAACGTTGTTTTCAACACGCGTCACCGAGCAGGCGCCCGTAGTTTCCGTAAGGCCATAGCCTTGAAGGATAGTGAATCCCATGTCGTGAAAATCCCGGGGCACCCGTGGGTCGAGAGCGGATCCGCCGCTGACAAACAACCGGAGCCTGCCCCCGAAACTCTTGTAAACCTGGGAGAAAAAAATCCTTCCCAGGTTCCACTTAAAAGTTTTCATGCAGAATCGATTCAGACGGAGCATCCATCGGAACAACCATCGTATCGGCGGGGACTGTTTTGCAAGTTCATCCCGAATCCGGGTGTGAAACAGGTAGAAAAACTGCGGCACGGTTGCGAGAATCGTGATGCCGGCTTCCTCCAGCGCCTTGAGAATTTCCGTACGCTTCAGGGTGTCGGCGAAAACAACCTGCGCCCCGAGGTACAGAGGCACCAGGACATTGATCACCGAGGCCAGGACATGCTGAAGAGGAAGGAGACAGAGCAACGCGTCGTTCTCGTCCGCCTGGATGGCGCCCAGAATGCTTCGAAGCTCGCCCATGATATTGGATTGCGTCAGCACGACTCCCTTGGGCGTGCCTGTCGTTCCCGAAGTGTATATGACGGTGACGACATCCGAGGGCGTGCACTCCGGAAACTGTGGGGCCGGGGACAGCTCTTCCGCCCAGTCGATCAGCCCTGCGAGCTCTGTTCGCGCATCCCGGTCGCCCGATACCGGATCGAAAGAAACAATCCGAAGCGGCGGGCGGAAATCTTTCACCTCTTCACGGAGTTTGTCCAGCAGAAGACCGCTGGCAAAAACCGTCTGCGCGTCCGAATTCTCTATCAGGCGCCGCCACTCCCGGGGGGAAATCTGGATATCCAAAGGAACGGCAACCATGCCGGCCAGGTAAATGCCCAGGTAGGCGATCACCCATTCAGGCCGGTTCTCCGAAAGAATCGCCACCCGGCTGCCGTGCTTCAGCCCCAGCGCAAGCAATCCTGAAGCGACTCCAACCGCCTGTCGGTGGGCCTCCCGGTACGTTGTCGTGGGATACCCCCCGGGTGTTTTTAATCGAAAGGCAACCCGGTTGGGGAAACGCCGTACGATTTCTTCAAATTGTTGATTGAATGTTTCAGGAATCGGTTTGGAGTCTGATTTAACGGTCACGGGAATCTACTTTTCTTCCAGCTCTTTCAGCTCTTTCTCTATCAGCGAAGCATACCGGTCATCGGGCGCCGGGGCGGGAGAGGATGCTGAAGCAGGCGTACGCAACTTTTTAAGAAGGACAAACAGGAGCCACACACCGAAAGCCAGGGCGACCCAGGGCAGGATATAAACCAGGCGATTGAAGCCCTCCGGACGTGGGGTGGCAAGGATCCTCTCACCGTACCGGGCCACGAAATGGTCCAGTATCTCCTCGCGGCTCATGCCTGCGGCAACCATCGTGCGGACTTCCTCCCGCATCTGCTCGGATACGCTCGATTCATGCTGGGAAATCGGCTGCGTCCAGCAGCATGGCGCAATCAGGTTATTTTCTATATCGCGTATCAATGCAGCATCGGACGATGTCGAACAGGGTGCGGCAAGAGCCCAAAGCAGGCTCAGAATCAAAGCAGTGCCTAATCTACATAAATTCCGGCATTTCATATATTTCCGTCCCGTTTTCCTCACACAAGAGCCGGAACCGGCAAAACAGATATTCCCGACTTTTTGATCATAACATTTTATGCAAAAGCATTCCCGTCAGATTTCGAGCGATAAACGGCGTGAGGCCAGTTTGGCGCTGTTTACGAAACGGGTTTGAAGCCGACGGCGATAAGGCGTTCGGATTGCAGGCCGTACTCCTCTCCATCCAGGCTGCCGTAGATCTTGACCCCGGTAAACCCGACCTGTTCCATCCGATCCCGGATTTCCTGCCCTGAGTAAATCGTGTGATGGAATTTGAAGCTTTTGGCACGGCCGTTCCGGATCAGGATCCATTCATTCCTGACCCGGGACCACTCATCGAATACATCGCTCCGACTGATGAATTTTGTACCGTCCGGCAATATTTCCGACCGCGTCGGCTGGAATATCCTTGCCAGAATTTCCTTCCCCATCATCTCGATCAGACATACGCCTCCGGGCTTCAGACTTGCAAAGATATTTCTTAAACCGCCAGATCCTCCCTTTTGTCGTCGAAGTAGCCGAATGAAGTAAACATGTTTAATATCAGGTTGTAGCTTTCATGGCGAACGAAATCGCGCATATCCATCTCAATCCACTCAATCCGGGCTCCGTCTTTTTTCGCCCTGGTTTTTGCTTTGTCCAGAAGGAATTTTGCCCGATCGACGCCCGTAACTCTGAATCCCTTCCGGGCGAGAGAGATGGCGCATCGGCCGGGACCGCAGCATAGATCCAGCACGGCCTTTCCTTTCGGTTTTACCAGGGATAACACTTTCTCTATTTCCACAGGAGCATCATCAAACCGTTTATCCGGAAACATAAAGGGATAGAGATCCCTCCAGAAATCATCCTTGTCAAACCATTCTATCTTCCGTATTGGGCTCATTTCTTCACCTCATATGAGAAGTCACTGCATTCACAAAACAATAACAAGTCTTCTTGGTTTAAACAAAACCGATACCAGGCAACATGTTTCCTTCCAGAATTTTAAGCCGGTGAATTGAAAGATTATAGCAAGCCATACTCTTCCAGAGCTTTTAATTCGATTTATGATGTCCATTTTTTGGAATTGCATAAAATCGTGTCGAAGCCTCTTGCCGACACTATCCGGGATATCGGAAAATAGGTATTATGACTCCGCCTGGAAAGAAACGCAGCGCCCGTGAACTGGAAATGGATGCGGTCTCCGACAAATCTTCCGGGCTGGAGGTAAAAGAGGCGCCCGCCGGAGAAGCCATGGCCATGCTCGTGCGCCGCGGATTTCGTCCCGAAAGCATGAAGGCGGACCTGTCTTTCCCCGAAGAAACAGATGACGCATCGGCGGACCGGTTTGCCGGGTGGTTCGGCCACTACGGCTTCCGGTTGTTTCTGCGCGGCGCCATTCGGAAACAGGAAGGATTCCTGCCTCTCGAAACTACCCGATACCTCACAAGGGAACAGTCGGGCAAATACGCCGAAGTTCTGGTGGAACTGGGGATGGCGGAAAAAATCCGCGCCGGCCGGTACAGGCTGACGCACGATGTCGCGAGTTTCGGTGCGGTGCTGGAATGGTACGTAGCCCGCGAACTCAAGCGCAGATTCGGATTCGATGTTGCAACAGGCGTGAGACTCCACGTGCCGGGCGGGGGCGGAGATCTTGATGTCGTCGCGGCCGCGGAAGGCAAGCTGGTTTACCTGGAGTTGAAATCCTCGCCTCCCCGCAACCTGGATGCCGATACCGCAGCAGCCTTCTGGGACCGGGTGCTTCTGTTGCGGCCGGACCTGTCGTTATTTGTCGTGGATACGGCCCTGCGCCTTTCCGATAAGATTCTGCCGATGCTCGTGGATGCTTTCCCGGAGCAGGAATCGGGCCGTATCCGTCCGAAGAAAATCGGATCCCGGCTATGGGCGCTCACACCTCATATTTATGCGGTCAACGGCCACCGCGACCTGATGGCGAATATCGGAAAAGCCGTTGCAGAAGGCCTCCGTGCAGTATCTCCCGGAATATTGCAGCCATAGACCGTCACGCCGGTTCCTTGGGACTGTGACGATAGGCAATGACCCGGACCTTTTCCATAGTTATCAGCCCCTCGTCGATAATGTCGTCCAGGTACGGCATGAACGCTTCCATTTTGTCTTCCGCATCGACTATCTCTACCACCAGCGGCAGATCTTCAGACAAACGCAATACTTTGGAGGTATGGATGCGGCTGTTGGCGCCAAAGCCGAGAAAACCCCTTAAAACAGTCGCCCCGGCCATCCCTCTTTTCCGTGCTTCCCTGACAATGACTTCATACAAGGGTTTCCCGCCCGTTTTATCGCTCTCGCCGATAAAGATGCGCAACATATATGCTTCAAATGGCAGTTTCATTGTCTAATCCTTTTACAAATCAGGTGAAAACAGTACCGGCTTATGATATTACCAGTTTTCGGAGTTTGAACGCGCATTTCGTACTCGTTTGAATCGGATTGGGAAAAACCACGGTCCGGTTCTCAACCGGGAGAATGACTGTGAAGGGAATCAATCGAATCGGAATCTTGACGGCGGGGGGCGACTGTCCCGGCTTGAATGCGGTAATTCGCGCAGTAGCTAAAACGGCGCTTTCGAAACACAACCTGGAAGTCATGGGCATTGAAGACGGTTTCCTGGGATTGATCCAGAATCGCATGAAACCGCTGGACAACGAATCGGTCAGCAATATCCTCACGCTCGGGGGCACGATCCTGGGCACAAACAACAAGATTGCGCCGCGCAAATATCCCATGAAGGTCGACGGCAAAATCGAATTTCGTGATGTGACCGACCGGTGCCTGGAATACATCGCTGCAAACAATCTCGACGCCCTTGTCGTCATTGGAGGCGACGGATCGATGTCCATCGCATCGGACTTTGTGCAAATGGGGGTCAACTGCATCGGCGTCCCGAAAACCATCGACAACGATCTCTTCGGAACCGATGTCACTTTCGGTTTTGCCACGGCGGTTTCGGTTGCGACCGAAGCCCTCGACCGCGTCCATACAACGGCTGCAAGCCACCATCGCGTCATGATTGTGGAAGTCATGGGAAGAAATGCGGGATGGATCGCGCTTCACTCAGGAATCGCCAGCGGTTCGGATATTATCCTCCTCCCGGAAATACCTTTCGATATCAATAAAATATGCGATTTTGTCGATAACCGATCCAAACGCGGCAAACGCTTCAGCATCATCTGCGTATCCGAAGGCTCCCGCTATGAAGGCGGCGAACAGATAGTCAACCGCGTCGATCCGACCAGCCCGGACCCGATCCGGCTTGGGGGCATCGGGCAGAAAGTCGCCGACGACATCGAAACCAGGACCGGCATTGAGACCCGGCCGATCACTCTCGGCCATACACAGCGGGGAGGCACGCCCGTTGCGGCCGATCGCGTTCTGGCCACGGAATTCGGCAACAAGGCAATCGAACTGCTCATGGCCGGGGAAAAATCGAGACTCGTGGTGATGAAAGGCAGGACGGTTACGCACATTGCACTGCAGGAGGCGGCAAACAAGCAGCGGCTTGTGCCTTTGGACCACCCTCTCATTCAGGCGGCCCGCAATGTCGGCACATGCTTCGGTGACTAGGGGAGAACCTCCGGTTCACGGGCGAGCTTGCAGCTCGCCTTGGGAGAACCTCCGCTTCTCCTGCAATGTAAAACAGTTTTGCTTCGAATGTTCTATATTTTGACTGGAGTAATCGACCACGCCTGGAAGGCGCGGCTTTGGCTTGCCCCGCCAAAGCGGGGCTCGGTATCGGTATCGATCGCAAAGTAGATAATCTGTTTTTCAAAGGTATCTGCAGATCCCCGATGTCGATAGCGAACCCGACCCCGACCCCCGATGATCTCTTACCATCAACGTTCGCCGGAACGGCGGAGCCTTCCAGGGTCGCACGGCCAGAGGCCGTGGGTTGATTTGGCAGTAAACCATATTTAAAAATTCGGAGGAATTACTACTCGAAAGAAAGGTTGCGCTCAAAATCGGCCGCAGAAGTGGCGGCCGCCTTGGCCGTTTCCAGGCTGATCAGCTCCTCTCTGTAAAGTTCCGTCAGATGCTGGTCGAAAGTCTGCATCCCGTACATTTCCTTCCCCTTTTCAATATACTCTTTAATCATGGGGGTCTTTTCCGGTTCCGCGATGCATTCCTGTATGGTCTGAGTCTGCCGCATGATTTCACACGCCACGACCCGGCCGGTGCCGTCCGCCTTCTGCAGCAGTCGCTGGGAAATAATCCCTACCAGCGTTTCACTTAATCGCAACCGGGTGGCGTTCTGTTCCGAAGGGTCGAAAACGCTCAGGATTCTCGAAATCGTTTTTGGAGCGTCCGTAGTGTGAACCGTGGACATAACCAGATGCCCGGTTTCCGCGGCCTTTATGGCGATATCAATCGTTTCCCTGTCCCGCATCTCACCGACCAGGATTATGTCCGGATCCTGCCGCAGCGCCGCACGCAGAGCTTTAGCAAAGCTCTCCGTATCCGAACCGCACTCTCGCTGTACGATGCTGCAATTTTTATCCCTGTACAGGAACTCGATCGGATCCTCAATGGTAATAATCTTGGCGTGTTTATGCTGGTTCAAAAGGTTGATCATCGCCGCCAGTGTGGTCGACTTCCCGCTGCCGGTCACTCCCGTCACAAGCACCAGTCCGCGTTCCACCATGGCGATATCCCCCACCACAAGGGGCACCCGCAACTCTTCAAGCGTCGGCAGAACAAAAGGAATATGTCGCAGGACCAGGCCTAAAGACCGCCGCTGGCTGTAAATATTGACCCGGTACCGGCCCAGCCCCTGGACGGAATAGGAGCAGTCATAATCGGTGAGCTTTTCGACGAACGGAACGACATTTTCGCGCGTGCATTTCCGGCCGGCCAACAAAATCCCCGCCGCAATCGAGGCTATATCGCTTGGAGTCAGGGGCCCTGAATCCGGCAACGGGATCAGCTTTCCCATGACTCTTATTCTGAAACCGCTCCCGACGGAGATATGAAGGTCGCTGGCTTCCTTTTCAGCCATAATTTTGAGGATATTATTAAAGCGCTCAAAGGGGCTGGGGAGAGAAGGTTTTTTTTCAGTCTGCACACTTTCTAATGTCATAGTAATTCTACATATCGACAAATAATTAAAACACAACACTTTCACTATTAATTATTTTCCATATACTACCGAATAAACAACTTACGGTTCTTTTTCAGTCGATGGAACCGTGGGATCGGCATTCGAGGCCAAAAAGCCTTGTTCCACACGGGCTGCAACCATGTCTTTTTGAAGGGAAAAATTGAATAATGCAATCAACTGTGTCCCTTAGACCAGGCGATTTGCTAGGATTGTTCCCGTTAACCAGTAGATGAGGCCATCCTCCATGGAAGATGAACATCAAAGTTCTTATGTCCAGCGGATACAGCGAGCAGGAGATCGCCCAGCGTTTTGCGGGCAAGGGGATATCCGGATTTATCCAAAAACCCTACACAAGAAAGGAACTGATCCGGGCGGTGAAAAGCGTTCTGGAATAGCCCGGGGGCGATACGCCTTGTTACCTCCCGGCCTGCAATGCAGACAGGTGCTCCTGGAGAACAGCCGGAGGGGTTCTATAAAAAAGATACTTTGCACAGAGGAGTAGAACGGCTACGTCGTCGAAAGACCCTATGACCGGCATCAAAAGATCGGGAATCAGGTCAAACGGCCATATGGTATAAGCAATCCCCAAAAAAAATATTATTTTCCCCAGGACGGGAACACGCCGGTCCCGGATCAACCGGAGGATAAGCCGAACCAGTTTAGGCAAATGCCGCAGCATCCGCCAGAAAGAGGGTTTTACATTCATTTCAATATAATACCGGTTGATAAAAAAATATCCTAACCCGCCTGCTCTATCCTTCCGCCTGCTCCTCTGCGTCTGTATACCTGAATTCGTATTGGGTCGTTAAAGACACCGCCATGCACAGGAAAGGCCGGTCGCATTTCAACGTTTCCATTGGGCAGTGCCATACGCCTTTGGGAATCACCACAGCGGTTGGAACGGAAAATATATGATCCTCTTCCCCTCCCTTGGAGCCTATTTTGAAATTCACTTCCGCTCCCAGCTCGGGATTGGCAGGGTCGGATCCAATGAAATAAATCACCTCATCATGATCGTGGACGTGCGGCTCTCGAGACAGGCCTAAGGGGCCGACCTGCGTTCCGAAGGCATATATAATATTACACGGAAAACCATTCAAGAGATCCGCGCCGGCGGAAAACATCACGGTTTCGCCCATTTTTCGAACAGGCAATGGGACTATGCATTTGCCGTACCTGCTTTTCCCGTCCGATGTTTCCCCGGAAACGTTCTGAGCAGATGCAACAGTGCCGGTGTTGAATCCGAGTACAGCGCCTGCAGCGGCCAGCGAGGCACCGCCGACAGTTAGATTTCTGACAAATCCTCTTCTCGTCGAACCGTCCTTCATTTTTGCATCCGATGTCACGGCTTTATCTCCTTTCTTGTAAACAGGCATCCATTACTATTCAATACCGGTGCGGCGGCGTTCCCTCGCCGTCCGGCTGCCCGCCTTGCGCCAATCGCGGAATCCTTTGAATTCGTCCATCAGGTCCAACCGGCCCTGTTTTTCAAGACGGTCATAGATCCTGGCCCAGGCGCATGGAGTTTCGGAATCGACCTCGCAGTACCCCCCCCTGGAACCCCCGCAGGGACCGTTGAGCAGGCGTTTCGCACAAAGAGT
>JAFGTD010000034.1 GCA_016934295.1 Acidobacteriota bacterium | reverse complement strand
GTCAATCTGTAAACGATTTCATCCGCCCATTGGTGGGCGATGGCGCGGGCCTGCTCCTGGACGCCGGGGATGTTCAATCCGAAGCTTCTCTTGCGCTGTTTCATATCGAAAATGTGCAAATCCGCACGCAGTATGCCGTCCGATAATGAGAGCGTTCCCGATGACAGGAAGCTTACGCTGAAGGGAAGCGCGGCCCATGCATCGTACGGTATGTCCTCTTCGGATCGAATGGCCTTGGACTGGGGGGGATAGTAACTTTTCCCAGCAAGCCTGAAGAATCCCGAAAAGGCCAGATCGTCCCACAGGACACGATTAAAAGTCTGTATCACATCCGCGAGCTCAGCCGAATCATCTCCCGTAGCCGGCTGTATGTCGGTTACGGCCAGAACGATCTCCTCGCCCGGTGTGGGGCGGAGGACAATGTCATCGTCCTGGGCTGAAAGGGCTGTCGCGATGCAGCCGAGTATGCATGTAAATAAAAGTATTTTTTTGAAGTCCATTAGGCTCCTTTATACGAATCACTGTTGATCCGGCGGATAGACGAAATGAGCGCTGAACTGAATCAGACGCCCCCGGAATTCAGCCGGCGGCGTAGAAAAGCCATTTATGGAGCGTATGGCGCGTTCTGCCATAGCATCCAATTCGGGATACCCGGAAGATTTTTCTTTTTGGATGCCGCGAATCTTACCAAAATCATCGATGTAGAACCGGTAAATGATATCGACGCGATATCCTTCAGGAGGTGGGACCCAGTTGTCGCTTATTCTCTTCTCAACAGCTCTGGCATACCAGTGATCGCCGAGTCCGCCGGATCCGCCGCCGATGGAAACGCCGATACCGCCACCGACGCCGCCGCCGCTGCCGCCGCTGTGTCCGCCGGCCCCTCCGGATCCCGGTTCCGCCGGCGTCGGAATAAGATTCGTGTCGGGCTTTGTTTCCGGGGCATTCTGCGTTTTTGGAGGCCTTTTAATTTTGCGTTCCAGAGTATCGGGAAGCGGGATAGCCTCGGATTTGCTTTCGGGGGGCTTTTCTTCCAGTGCCGGTGGTTTGGGCGTCAAACCCGGCTTCACCATCCCCGCTCCGCCGGAAAACTCGTCGATGATACCAACGGTGGAAGCATCCCCGCCGGTTCCGCCGCCTATGCCGGTGCCGATATGGATTACTTCCCGCGGCAAAAGGTATTGCCCGAAAATCAAAAACAGAAATGCCGCGACATGAATACTGACGGAGACGATAAAAGAACGGCTGTATTTTTCTTTAACCGAACCTGGATGGGAGAACTCATTGATCATGGTATTTGAGCCAGTAATGAGAAAATACGTACTGTCGACCGACTGTCGACCGGTATTATCTCGGTTCTTTGAATGGTTTGGTCACCAGCTTTACCTGATCAAAACCCGCGCCCCGAACGACGTCTATGACCGAAACGATCGAATTCCATTTAACGTCCTTGTCCGCTCTTAAAAAAATGGCATCCCTGGGACCCTCAGCGTCTGATTGAAGGCGTTCCGCTATCGCATCGTACTGGATGGTGTCCGAACCGTAATAAAGCAGTCCTTCCTGGCTGATGGAGATAATGATGCGACTTTCGGGATTTACCTCCGTGACATTTCTCGTTTCAGGTAATTGTACGTCTATTCCGGTCTGCAGCATAGGTGCGGTGACCATGAAGATGATCAGCAGTACGAGCATGACATCGACCAGCGGGGTGACGTTGATCTCGGAAAGGGAAGTGGCGGTGCGGCCGTTTGGTGTCGTAAAAGCCATTTAGCTGAAGCTCCGTTCCACGAGGTTCAGGAATTCTGAAGAAAAGTCGTCCATATCGGCGGCAATGTCTTTAATGCCGCTGATAAAATAGTTATACGCTATCACTGCGGGAATGGCTGCAAAAAGTCCGGCGGCCGTGGCGACCAGGGCTTCCGAAATACCGGGAGCCACCGCCTGTATGGAGGTGGTTTTTTCCAGGCCAAGTCCCAAAAAAGCGTTGATGATTCCTACGACGGTTCCCAGCAGCCCGATAAAGGGCGTAACCGAGCCTGTTGTGGCCAGCCAGCTCATGTTTTTTTCAAGTAGCGAAAGCTCGGAAGCCGAGGCTCGTTGCAGAGCGCGATGAATAGCAGCGGTGTTCCTTTCGGTCAAAACAGGAGCTTCGGGATTATGGCCTTTCAGAGCCTGGATTTGAGCGTTCAATTCACGATAGGCTGCGGTGAATATCCCGGACAGCGGCGATCCCTGATAATGTTCGCAGGCGGAATGAATTTCACTCAAGCGGGCGGATTTTCGGAAAAAGTCTACGAACTCGTGGTTTTTCTGTCTGACATGGCGCAATGTCAGCCATTTGCGAAGAATAATCGTCCAGGACAACAGGGAAAAAGCCAGCAGCAGCAGCAGTATTATTTGTGCAAAAACGCCGCTTCGTAGAATCATTCCCAGCAGACTGCCTCCGAACGGGGCGTCCGCTTCCGGTGCCGCCTGTAGCATCAGGGCTGTTATGAGTAAAATGGCTCGGTTCCTCCATAAAAATATGGCTTCGATTCTGAAACGCAGGAATTATCATAGCTTACAGGGCAAGTCAATTCATTAAATAGGGTAGCGAGACCTTTTGCGGCGATATGAAAAAAGGGTTGGAGAAACAAACCTTAAGCCAAATTTTTCAAAAGGCTTTTCGGGCTCTCGGATGCCGTATGTTAGACTCACCCTGACATCGAACCACAATTTTAAACCAGGGCTTAATCGATATGCTCCGTTTATTGAGAATTCGTAACTTCGCGTTGATCCGGGAATTGGAGATTGAATTCGGTGACGGCTTGAATCTCCTGACGGGTGAAACCGGTTCCGGAAAATCCATTCTTGTGGACGCTTTCGGTATGCTGCTGGGGGGACGATCGTCCCAGGACATGATTCGTTCCGGCTGCGATTCGGCGGTTATAGAAGGGATGTTCGAAATTGAATCGGAAAGCGCGTTATTCCGGTTATTATCGGACGCAGGATTTGAGAATGAAGAAAATATACTGCTGGTTCGGCGTGAAATATCCGTGTCGGGTCGGAACAGGGTGTTCATAAACGGGCATCTCGCCACCTTGAACATGTTGAAATCGATCGGTGAATGCCTGGCGGATATTCACGGTCAACAGGATCAGAAATCGCTTCTGGATTTACACACTCATCTGCAATGGCTGGACCACTACGGCGACAACGGACGGTTATTGACGGAAGTCCGGGAGCATTTTAAAACACTTCGGGAAACAGCAAGGCGCCTCGAGCATTACGAGGCGGACAAAGAGGAACGCATCCGCCGCATCGAAATACTCCGCTTCCAACTGGAGGAAATACGGCGCATCGCACCGCTTCCTAATGAAAGGGAGGAACTGGAAAATGAAATCGCCGTTCTGTCCAACAGCGAGAAGATTCTGGCCAACGCAACAGACACCTATGCCGCGCTATATGAAAGCGAATCTTCAATCCTGACGGGAATGCGCAGCCTGGAGCGTATATTGCACGAATTGGAACGATTTGACGGCAGCTGGGTCCCGTACAGGGAGTCGCTCCAGGAGTGTTTATACAAGCTCGAAGATATTGCCCTGGCGGCACGCGATTATGCCGCCCGGTGCGATTTCAGTCCGGAGCGGCTCGAACAGGTGCAACAAAGAATGTATGCCCTGGACAAGCTTGCCCAGAAATACTGTTCCTCGGGCATCGATATCCTGGAATATGCCGAAAATTGCAGCCGGGAACTGGAATCCTTGACGACCTCTGCAGACGCGTCCACCGATCTTGAAAAGCAGCTGGAGACGAATATGGCTCAATACAGGGCATGTGCCGGGGAATTGTCCGAAAAACGGCGTATGGACGCATCGAAACTGGAAAAGGATATAAGAAAAGAGTTTTTCTCCCTGGCGATGTCCGGGATGAAAATGCAGGTGCATTTTTATCCCGCAAAAGAGGATACGGAGAGGCGGCTCATTCCAGGCTCCTATGGACTCGATGGTTCGGACCATGTAGAGTTTTTAATAGCGCCGAATAAAGGCGAGGCCATGAGGCCGCTTGCCAGGATCGCTTCCGGGGGAGAACTTTCCCGCCTGATGCTGGCGATAAAGTCTATTTGCGGAGATGAGGACAGGGGAAAAACGCTTGTTTTCGACGAAGTGGATGCCGGTATAGGAGGCCGGGTTGCAGAAGCGGTGGGGAAGCGCCTGAAGAAACTGGCACAGCAAAATCAGGTTCTATGCGTAACTCATTTGCCCCAGATCGCCGCATTCGCCCGCAATCACTTCAGTGTACAGAAACACGTGGTGGACAAAAGAACCGAAACGGTTGCGAAGCCCTTGGCACGCGAGGAAAGGATTCATGAGATCTCGAGAATGCTGGGCGGGGAAGTCCTGACGGAAACTACGCGGCGGCACGCGGAAGAAATGCTGGAAAGCTCCTCGGGCAAGTGAAATGATGTGTATACGCAGAAAGCACCTTTGCTGGAAGGCTCAAACGCCGGTTTGGTGGTATGGCTAAGAAATTTTTCATAGAAACATTCGGCTGCCAGATGAACGTTCTGGACTCCGAAAAAATAGCAGGCAACCTGTGCTGCAAAGGAATGGAGGCCGTAGAAAGTCCCTCCGAAGCGGATGTGATCCTACTGAACACCTGCAGCGTCCGGGACAAGGCGGTTCAAAAAGTGTATGCGCGGTTGGGAGAGATCAAGCAATACAAAAATGTACGGAAGAATCTTGTCATCGGCGTTGTCGGCTGCATGGCGCAGCTTGAGGGCGAAAAAATATTAAAGCGGGCCCCTCACGTCAGCATCCTGGCCGGACCCCAAAAAAGCCATGTAATACACTCTCTTTTGGAAAAAAGCGTCCTGTCGGGGACGCCAAAAATAGATATGCGCTCCGATGACAATCCGTCTCCGCTCGAAATCGTTCCCATCCGGCGGGGGAATCGCCGGCGTGCCGGCGTAACCATCAGTGAGGGCTGTAACCGTCGATGTACGTACTGCGTCGTACCTGAAACGAGGGGGAAAGAGAGAATACGGAGCAGCAGCAACATTTTGATGGAAATCGAAAATCTTGCCGCGGAAGGGTATGTCGAAATCATGCTACTGGGCCAGACCGTCAATTCCTATATGGATCTGAAGGAAGAGAATGTAAGCTTCGCCGCGCTTTTGAGGCGTATAGCTCAAATTAAGGGAATAGAGCGTATACGGTTTGCCTCTCCGTACCCGTCCGATTTTACAGACGAGCTTTTAGAGGTGATGGTCTCCTGCACTCAGGTGTGCAATCATATCCATTTACCGGTTCAATCGGGATCGACAAAAATACTGCGGGCCATGCGGCGCGGATACACGCGAGAAGAATATCTTGAAATCGTGCGAAAAATAAAGGACTCGGAGCGTCCCATTTCAATCTCAACCGATATAATCGTCGGTTTTCCCGGAGAAGAGGAAAGAGATTTTGAAGATACGCTGACACTTCTGGATTTGGTGCAGTATGACGGCGCTTTTTCTTTTAAATACTCTCCAAGACCGAATACCGAAGCGTTAAATCTTGACGGGGAAGTGCCGGAAGAAGAAAAATCAAGACGGCTGGCCGTTCTGCAGCAGCACCAGAGGGAAATCCAGTATCGAATAAATGAAGCCTACGCGGGGAGGATTGTGGAAGTGCTGGTGGATGCCCGGGCACGCAGTCGTGTTTCTCTGACCGGAAGAACCAGCAATAATAAAATCGTCAATTTTGATGGTCCGGAAACCCTTATAGGACAATTTGTAACGGTGAAAATTACGGATTTCAGCCCAAATAGCTTAAAAGGCGCTTGGATTCAGTCGAAGGCTTTGGAATAATCAATATTATGGAATCTGAAATTCCTTCTTTTTCAAATAGACAGCGAGGTTGTTAATCTGTTCAAATTCAGTACGTCGGAGGTGCCCGGACCGTCGCCTTTGTCGAAACGGTATTCGCTAATCGAAAAATACGGATTATTAACCCCTTTTATCTGCCCAGGCTGGGGGAGGGACCATGAAGGAGATAGAATTTAAAATCAAAGGTCTGATGATGGATCCGCTTACCAATTCGCCCATTGTCGTTTTGCAGGAAACGTCCAGCGATACATTGCTTCCAATCTGGGTGGGTATTTTCGAAGCGAATGCGATAGCGCTTCAGATAGAAAAAGTGGATACGCCGCGCCCTATGACGCACGATCTGATAAAGGGATTATTGAATCACCTCGAGGTCAAGGTAACCAAAATCGTCGTAACCGAACTCAAGGACAACACCTTTTATGCAGTTATATTTCTCAATGCCGGCGGAAAGGTGGTAACTGTCGATTCGCGACCGTCTGACGCCATTGCGCTGGCTTTGCGCACCGACTCTCCCATTTTCGTCACCGACGAAGTACTTTCAAAGTCAACCAGCACAGCCGCTACAACTCTTTCAGCAGATAAAAGTTCTCCCGAAGACATTCGGAAGTGGCTCGAGAACCTGAATCCTGAAGACCTCGGCAAGTACAAAATGTAATATTTGCCGCAATCGTTTGAAAATAAACCAATTAAAGCAGGGGAATACACTCAAGGACTGTGCCCGGGTATAAGGGAGCCATTTTTATTAGTTTACATAAGATATCTTATCAGAAGTAGTGCGGATTTCGATATTGAGTGTGGGGATCCATGAAATTTTACTTAAAACTTCCCTTTTATTATGAAATTTATAGTAATGCTGGTGAATAAATACACTAGATAAGTTAATTATTTACATAAAGTATTTTTGCTTATATACGACTTTTTTTATGAAGAAACCATTTTGATTCAATAATCCGTCTTTTCCCTCCCGTTTTATAGAAAGCAATTGGGTTGGTGATAAATTTTTAAAGAAAATACAATCTATATCTTTTAGAAAAATGAGAGTAATATAGCTCCCTTCCGACAAGAATTTGAATGAAACGTCGGATAGCAGGCTCTCATCGCATTTAAAGAAAATCGACTTAACAAGTCATGGGCAAGATCGATAAATTAATATTCCGTGCCGTAATCCCTCCATTTCTAATCGCACTGTCCATATTGACCTTCCTGGTTTTCGTTATAAAGATTAGCAACAATATAACTTATAGCGCTTCCTTTGACATTATTCTGGTCATTTCGGCAGCCATTATGCCGACAATTCTCATCTTTTCACTGCCGCTTTCGTATCTGATTGGCATTCTAATAGGCATAGGCGGACTGAATGGAGAAAGCCAGATAACGGCCATACGGGCCTGCGGTGTTCCTGTGAGAAGGCTTCTGAGGCCACTATGCCTCCTGGGAGTGATCGTGGGTCTGGCTACGGCAGTTTTATCTGTCGAGACACTGCCCAAAGCGAATATAAAAATTAGGGATATGAGAAACGAGCTGAGTCTCTCACTGGTACCGTCGGAGTTACGGCCACGGGTGCTAAATGAAGACCTTTCGAATATGGTCTTTTACATAGAGGATCTTACGCCGGATAGAAAAAGCTGGTCTAATGTATTTGTTGCGGATAATACCGATCCCAGTGAACCCCGTACGATTCTGGCCAAAAACGGCGCATTGATAATAACCGACACCGCCAAACAGCGACTCCAGCTTCATCTCAAAAACGGCACCAGCTATAGCTTAGATCCCCAAAATCCGGGCGACGAAAAGATTTTTCGTTTTTTTTCATCTTACGATATCACCATTGAAATGAATGATTTATCCGGCAGCGTCCCGGCGCCGAATGCATCGGAAGAGATGAATGACAAGCCTGTAAAGGCTGAAGAAATGGATACCCTGGAGCTATGGCGGCGCACGCATGATACGGAACCCGCCGGAAAGACGGAAGCCCTGGTTGAGCTCAATCAGAGATTTTCACTCCCCTTTTCGGTTTTTCCATTCGTGCTTCTGGGACTCTCCCTTGCAGTAAGTGCCAAAAAAGGGGGACGGACGTCAGGCTTTGCATTGAGCCTGGTTATTGTTCTTCTTTTTTACGTGCTTTTTATCAACGGAATACGGCTTGCCTCCATCGAGAAAATAAACCCCTGGATCGGTTTATGGACCGCGAATATAATTTTGGGCTTCATTGGCATTTTCCTTCTGATAAAGGCCGAACGAAGCCTGAAAACCGATTCATGGCTGTCGATGGATCGATGGAAGTACGGTTGGGGAAAATTGGGGACGCTGTTTCACCTGCAACGTCTTCAAACGCGGATTTCCCTGCTGGACAATAAGCTGGTTCAGGTAATCGGCTCTCTTATCCGGTTCCTATTCCCGAAAATTTTCGATCTTTATATTGCCAGAGGATTCCTGGTTTATTTTTTCTGGTCGCTGGCGGCCTGCAGTATGCTGTTTATCATTCTTACCCTGTTTGAAATTCTGGATGACGCCATCCGAAACGAAATACCGATCATAGAGATTGTAAAATACTTCATGTTCTATATGCCGCAAATATTTACGCTGGCGGTCCCGATGTCCATACTGCTTGCAATCCTGATCAATTTCGGCATCCTCGAGAAAAATTCGGAAATTACCGCCGTCAAGGCAGGCGGCTGGAGCCTCTACCGCATTTCCATTCCGATATTCCTGCTTGCTTCCGTATTCTGCGTCGGTATTTTCGTAATGCAGGATTACATCCTGCCAACCGCGAATGAACGACAGGACAGGTTATGGAACAAAATAAAGAACCGGGCGCCCCAGACCACGATACCCATGAGAAAGTGGATTCTGGGGGAATCCGACAGAATTTATAACTATGAGCATTTTGACGAGAACGAGGATTCATTTGTAGGTCTGAATATTTATGAGATCGACCTGAATTCGGCCGTGTTGCTGAGAAGGATCCGGGCGAACCGGGCGCGCATTCTCCCTCATGGTGAATGGCAACTGGAAGACGGATGGATTCGGGATTACTCCCGGAACCAGGAAGGATTCAGGACCATTAAAACGAAAAATTTTCATTTCCCCGAACAGGCCGATTACTTTGAAAGGGAGGTTTTTCAGCCGAAAGAATCTTCGAAAATGACCTATTATGAACTGCAGTCGCACATTAAATATTTAAAGGACTCCGGCTACAATGCGGTGGAACTTCAGGTTGAACTCTACAAGAAAATTTCCTTTCCCCTGAGCTGCCTGATCATGACGCTGCTGGCCATTCCTTTTTCTTTCATTATCGGGCGTAGAGGCGCTTTTTTCGGCATCGGCGCCAGCATCGCGATTGCAATGTTTTACATGCTGGTAATGGGCTTTTTCGAAGCCATGGGCGGCAACGGAATTCTAAATCCTTTCCTTGCCGCCTGGGCGCCCAACATTCTTTTCGGCGCCGCCGGTTTCTGGATGTTTCTCTCCATAAGAACTTAATCAAAGAAGTCAGAAGACAGCCCGGCTTCCGGTTGGTACCGGATTAAACAATCTGTGACTCCGGGTAAGTTTTCGGGGGTCGGTCTCGGCGTCGGTATCGGAATCGGTTTTTAAAAGCTCGATTCCGATACCGACGCCGATGTATTTCCAGCCCAGCTTTTCACTTCGGAAAGGGTCACAGGCCAGAAACCAAAATTCAGAATAATACTAAGGAAGTTCTGAACAGCAGGTTTTCTATATATCCCGTATTATAACAAGCCCAATCCGTTGCGCGGTCTACTGAATTCTGACTTCGGGCTTCGGGCTTCTTTTAGGCTCTTGGGTGATACTGCTTGTACACCTGCTTCAGACGTTCGCGGGTTATGTGGGTATAGATCTGGGTCGTGGATATATCGGAGTGTCCGAGCATGAGCTGGACGGATCTCAAATCCGCTCCGTTTTCCAGGAGGTGGGTGGCAAAGCTGTGCCGCAACATATGCGGTGTCAATCGCTTGGCAATGGAAACTTCCTGCCCGTAGGCGCGCAGATTCTTCCAGAATGCCTGACGTGTCATGCCGGTCCCCCTGCGCGTGACAAAAAGGTAGTTGCTCTTTTTATTGTTCAGAAGTTTCGTTCGGAATTTTCGGACATATTCTTCGACACTTTCCCTGGCTTGACTTCCGATAGGGATAATCCTTTCCTTGTTGCCCTTCCCGATGCAGTTGACGATTCCCAGCTTCAGATTTACCTGTGTTATCTGCAGGGAAATGAGTTCGCTGACGCGAAGACCGGAAGCGTAAAGGATTTCGAGCATCGCCCTGTCCCTGCTGCCGATAGGGGTCCCCAAATCCGGCGCGTTAAGAAGACTGTTAACTTCGTCGCTATTGAGAAATCTCGGCAACGGTTTCATCGCGCGGGGGGACTCCAGATGTTCGGTCGGGTCCTCATGTATGACCCGGTCATTCATGAGGAAACGATAATAACTCCGAGCCGCATTGAAAGCTCTTGCGGTCGATCTCGGGGACAATCCCTGGATTATGAGTCGCTGCAGCCAGTCCTGGATATCCGACTGAACCAAAAGAGGGAGGCTTTTTCCTCTCTCTTCCGCGTAAACATACAGTTTTGTCAGGTCGCGGACATACGCGTGGACACTGTTGGCCGCCAGACCTTTTTCAACTTGTAGATAGGTTTCGTATTCCGACAGAAAGTTGCGAGTCATAGAATAAATATAGAGATTACGATGAACGTTGGAACGTTTAACGTTAGACGTTCAACGTTCAACGTCTAACGTTCGAACGTTTATAACCGGCGTGACTTGTAACCTTGTATTCAGCCCTTCCCTCACTCACTTGACGCGTACAGAGGCATCATACTACTATAAACCTTCTTCGTGATAACTTCCTGCACGAAGTCCATTCAACCCTGAAGCCCTGGGCCAGTCTATGAAATTATCAGAGATAGCAAAAAGAATCGGCTGCCGTATGGAAAGCGACAAAGATGTGGAAATTGTCCGTGTTGCCGGCATCGAAGAATCCGGTCCCGGAGATCTGACCTTTATTTCCAACCGCAAATATATTCGCCATTTAAAAACCACCAAGGCAGCCGCGATTATCTTGGCCGAAGATATCCCGCCCGTTGAAACCCCAAGTCTTAGAACGGAAGATCCCTATCTTGCCTTTGCGCACGCTCTTGAAATCTTTCATGTGCCGCTCCGTCAAGAACCGGGGATTCACCCCACGGCGGTCATTCATGAGGGTGTTGAAATCGGACCGAATGCCAGCATCGGAGCGTACGTGGTGATCGGCAAAGGGTGCAAACTCGGTTCCGGCGTAACCCTGTTCCCGAATGTCGTTCTTTATCCCGGAGTCCGGATAGGCGATGAAGTACGGATTCATTCCTGCGTTACTGTTCGCGAGTCCTGCCGGGTGGGAAACAGGGTGATTCTTCAGAACGGGGTCGTCATAGGCAGCGATGGTCTGGGATTCGCTCCAACCAAGGACGGTGGTTTTTATAAAATCGTCCAGACCGGCACGGTTACCATTGAAGACGACGTGGAGATAGGCGCGAACACAACAATCGATCGAGCCGCTGTCGGCGATACCGTAATTCGCACGGGATCGAAACTGGACAACCTGGTTCAAATAGGCCACGGATCCCATGTAGGAGAAAATTGTATTCTCGCGGCTCAGGCGGGCCTTGCAGGTTCCACCCGGTTGGGGCGGAACGTATGGGTCGGCGGACAGGCTGGATTCGCAGGACACCTCAATGTAGGAGACGGGGCCGTTGTAACCGCTCAGAGCGGGACTTCACACGACGTTCCTGCAAAGGCGGTTGTGTCGGGTTCCCCGGCATTCGATAACAAAACCTGGTTGCGCTCCGTCGCTTTATTCCCCAAATTGCCGGCCCTGACCAGAAGGATTCGCGAGCTTGAAAAGGAAGTCGAGCGGTTGAAACAGGCGATCGTCCCGTCTTCTCGCAAGGATTCATAGCAGGGCGAGTGTGACCGGCCTGACTGAATCCGTAAAAAACATGTGAGTAAAATAAGCCGGAATTTAAAAATATAAAATAGTACTGATCCTGATTGAAAAATTGTCGATAAGGATATCAGGCTATTCGAGAAGCTAATCTCAGCCTGGAAAACGTGAATTCCGGCTTGCCGGGACCGCGGGATCCAGGCTGGGACGCTTAAACACAGTTCCCTGAATTTCAAATACAACCCATGATTAGTAGGATTTTCCGAATACGGGGAAAATAATGTCATCCTGCGACTATGATCCTTTGATTGCAGAAGGATTTTGAGTTACCATAAAGGCTCTTTTTGCGCATCAATGGGATGCAATATTCAACGCGGGAGATCGTAAATGTCCAATAAATATGTCTACCTGTTCGCCAACGGAGAAGCTGACGGCAATGGTGCAATGAAGGATCTGCTTGGTGGCAAGGGTGCGGGGCTTGCGGAGATGACCAATGCGGGATTGCCGGTTCCCCCGGGCTTCACTATCACGACACAGGCCTGCAACTCGTACTATACGTCGGACGAGAAATTTCCTCCGGGAATGTGGAACCAGGTTCTTAAAGCGATGAAAAAAGTGGAGTCGGCCACGAAAAAGGAATTTGGGAGCGCCACGAATCCATTGCTCGTCTCCGTAAGGTCCGGCGCCAAATTTTCAATGCCCGGGATGATGGACACGGTTTTGAATCTTGGCCTCAATGAAGAAACACTCCGGGGATTGTCCCGATTAACTTCCAATGAACGCTTTGCTTATGATGCCTACCGAAGATTCATTCAAATGTTCGGCAAGATCGTCATGGGTGTGGACGGAGAGATTTTTGATCATGCTCTTGAAAAAATGAAGCGATCAAAACGCGCTGTGCTGGACACCGATCTTACCGCCGAAAACCTTTCGCAGCTTTGCGACGAATTCATCAAAATCATTCGACGCGAAACCGGCAAAGCCTTCCCGGCGGACCCCTATCAACAGCTTGAGGAATCGATCAAGGCCGTTTTCTCATCCTGGAACGGCGATCGAGCCATCGCTTATCGCCGAAAGGAAAAGATACCCGATGACCTCGGCACCGCGGTCAATGTCTGTACCATGGTATTCGGCAATATGGGAGAAGATTCCGGCACGGGTGTCGCGTTTACACGTAATCCTGCAACCGGGGAAAAAATGCTGTTTGGAGATTACCTGTCCAATGCCCAGGGCGAAGATGTCGTTGCCGGCATTCGAACTCCCAAGCATATCGAAGAGCTTAAATCGGACCTGCCCGTGATCTACAAGCAGTTTCAGGAAGTGGCTACAAAGCTGGAGCGTCACTACAAGGATATGCAGGACCTTGAATTCACTGTTGAGCGTGGAAAGCTCTGGATGCTTCAAACAAGAAATGGGAAGAGAACCGGACCGGCCGGTGTCAAGATCGCGGTTGACATGGTAAAGGAGAAATTAATCGACGAACACACGGCCATTATGCGGATTCCGGCCGGAGACCTGGACCAGCTTCTGCATAAAATGGTCGATCCCAAGGCGAAGCTCGACGTTCTGACACGGGGCATCAATGCCAGCCCGGGTGCCGCTGCAGGCAAAGTGGTTTTCTCTCCCAAAGAAGCCGAACAATGGAAAGAAAGAGGAGAACGCGTCATCCTTGTCCGTCGGGAAACATCTCCTGAAGATGTGCGCGGCATGGACGCCGCCCAGGCTATTTTGACCTCGACCGGCGGACCTACCAGCCACGCCGCAGTCGTTGCCCGCGGTTGGGGAAAACCGTGTATTGTCGGAGCCAGCGAAATATCCATAGACTATGCCAAAAACGAATTTTCCGTAAACGGAAAGCATGTGCGCCGGGGCGACTGGATCACGGTGGACGGAACCAGCGGGCAGGTAATTTCCGGGCAGGCTCCGCTGATAGATCCTGAGCTTGGAAATGATTTCCGCCAGTTGATGAAGTGGGCCGATAAAACCCGGAAGCTCAGAGTCCGCACCAATGCGGATACTCCCGGAGACTCAGCGGTGGCAAGAGGTTTCGGCGCGGAAGGTATCGGTCTATGCCGTACCGAACACATGTTCTTCGCCGGAGACCGCATCGATTATGTTCGCCAGATGATTTTGGGATCCCTCGATTACAAAAGGCTTGAAAAGGAGTTGCGGGGGCTGGAAACAGAAATAAGCCGTACCGGAAATCCCAGGAAACAGAAAGAAATTCAGGGGCTCTGCCGGAAAGTCCAGAAAGCTATTGTAGAGCCCAAGCGATTGTATATGGGGGGGCTGAATGAATTGCTGAAATTGCAGCGTAAGGATTTCGAAGGTATTTTCAAGGCTATGAACGGATTGCCGGTAACGATCCGGACTCTGGATCCGCCGCTGCACGAATTCCTGCCGCAGACCCGGGAAGAAACCCAGAAGCTGGCTCGCAAGCTCAAAGTAAATGCTAAAAAGCTATGGGATACGGTGCAGTCTCTGCACGAGGCCAATCCTATGCTGGGACATCGCGGCTGCCGCCTGGGTGTCGTTTTTCCGGAGATCACGGAAATGCAGGCAAAAGCCATATTTGAGGCTGCGGTAAACATGCAGAAAAAAGGCATCAGGGTGCTGCCCGAAGTGATGATCCCGCTTGTATCGGACATCAATGAGCTGAAACTTCAGGCCGCCGCCGTTCGCAGGGTCGCGGATGAGGTGTTCAAAAAGAAAAAGACAAAAGCGAAGTATCTCGTAGGCACCATGATTGAATTGCCGAGAGCGGCCCTGACCGCGGATAAAATTGCGGGAGTGGCCGAATTCTTCTCTTTCGGCACCAACGACCTTACCCAGACTACATACGGAATCTCGCGGGACGACTCGGGCAAGTTCCTGCCTCACTATATTGAAAACAAAATTTTCAAAGACGATCCCTTTCAGGTTCTGGATACTCAGGGTGTCGGACAGCTTGTACGGATCGGAACGGAAAGAGGCAGACAAACAAGGCAGGACCTCAAGGTTGGGATATGCGGAGAGCATGGTGGCGAACCGTCCTCGGTGCATTTCTGCCACGAGGTCGGGATGGACTACGTTTCCTGTTCGCCTTACCGGATTCCGATCGCCAGGCTTGCCGCAGCCCAGGCGGCTTTGGGAGACGAGCAGAAAATTTCCCATACCGCCTAGAGGATTGTTAATTGTCAGAAGAAAAAGGGCGCTCTATTGAGCGCCCTTTTTCTTCCGAGCTGACTTTGCTGTCAGTTTCAGCTGACAGCAAAGTCAGCCACTAGTCGTAATACTCCCGCCCGAGATGGGTGATCATTTCCTCGCCCTTCATGTGCCGCAGGGTATTCTTCAGCTTCATAAGCTGTATGAACAGGTCGTGTTCCGGGTAGAGTTCCGGGGCACACATGGGGCTCTTGAAATAAAAAGAGAGCCATTCCTGGATGCCGCTCATGCCGCAACGGTACGCAAGGTCGAGGAACAGGGCCAGATCCAGGACAATGGGCGCCGCCAGGATGGAGTCCCGGCAAAGGAAATCGACCTTGATCTGCATGGGGTAGCCCAGCCAGCCGAAGATATCGATGTTGTCCCAACCTTCCTTATTATCACCCCTGGGCGGGTAGTAGTTGATGCGGACCTTGTGTGTATAATTCGAATAAAGGTCCGGATAATGCTGCGGCTGCAGAATATGCTCCAGGACGGACAGCTTGCTTTCTTCCTTGGTCTTGAAGGAATCCGGATCGTCCAGTACTTCCCCGTCCCGATTGCCCAGAATGTTGGTGGAAAACCAGCCGTTGAGTCCGATCAACCTGGCTTTCAGTCCGGGAGCCAGGATTGTTTTCATGAGTGTCTGACCGGTTTTGAAGTCTTTCCCGCATATGGGGACGTTTTTTTCCTTTGCCAACTGTATTAAAGCAGGAATGTCGACCGATAAATTGGGGGCTCCGTTGGCATACGGAATCCCCATCTTTATCGCGGCATAGGCATATATCATGCTGGGGGCAATTCCGGGATCGTTGCCGACAAGGCCCTTTTCGAAGCTTTCTATTGTCTGATGAACGGCTTCGCGCTTTAAGAATATCTCGGTACTGCCGCACCAGACCATAACCATGCGGTCCAGTCGTTTCTGCTCCCGGAAGTTCTTCATATCTTCCTGAACCTGCTCGGCCAATTCCATTTTGTTGGCGGCTTTTTTTACATGGGTACCGTCGAGACGTTTTACGTAAGTTCGGTCGAATGCGGCCGGCCATGGTTTGATGGCTTCGAGTCCGGGCTTTATCTGATCTACAAGGCTTTTCTCAAGAACGCCGGCTTTCACTGAAGCCTCGTACATGTTGTCTGGAAATATGTCCCATCCTCCAAGGACAAGGTCATCCAGCCCTGCAATTGGCACAAAGTCCTTAATCTGCGGCACACGGTTTTCCGTGCGTTTACCCAATCGTACGGTCCCCATTTGCGTTAGAGAGCCGATCGGTTTGGCAATGCCTTTCTTAACCGCTTCGACTCCGGCGATGAATGTGGAGCTGACGGCGCCCATTCCGGGCAGAACGATGCCCAATTTTCCATTTGCAGGAGCGATATTGATTCCATTGGAGCTCATATTTCAATTCCTCAAGTAGGCTGACACTATCGGGGATATTGCGTACTGGTATTTGCAATTCCCGTTGCATCACGTGGTTATTGTCGTACTGGTTCGGGGGGGAACGCCTGGATATCGGCCTTCAGCCCCGGCTGAAAACGGATTGTTCCGCATTTCTCACACGCTTTTTAATATGGCGTTAAAAACATTTAGTTTACACCTTTTTTTGTTTCGAAACTACGTGAGAAATATGGATTTAAGCAGATACCCGCTTTCCTTAAATTTCCGCGGCCTAAATCTATAATCTTCAATTTTTAATCTTCAATTTGTTTTTTAATTGCTTCCTTCAAAATTCTATAGGATTTGAGCGGGCTATCGAGATTCCGATCTAAAAGTTCGTGGGTCAGACGCTCAAGCTGGCGGCCGGCTTCCGATTCCAGCGGGACTGCCGCAAAATTTTCCGGAGAATACTTAATTATTTTCTGAAGAGCCGCGGCGGCGGCAGCCCCGACGAAAATGCCGATCGAGGGGCCACAATGAATGCAGCATGCGGTCCCGTCTTCTATCCGGGCGAAAAAACCTTCGTCTTTAACAGACTTGCCGCAATTGGAGCAACAGGCATAATTCGGGTAAAACCCACTTATTTTCAAACACCAGACTTCAAAATAGCGAACGAGCGGCAGAATGGGGACTTTATTCTCGCCCGCTTTCAGAGAAGCCAGCAACAATCGGAATAAAGCGGGATTGGACTGGTTTTCCTGCGCGAGAGCATGTGTCAGTTCCGCGAAAAAGGTGAAGGCAAAGATATGTTCCAGTGTCGGGATCTTACCGGAATAGGAATGAATAAGTTCTACATGACGGATCTTACCCAATTCCCGCCCTTCGCGATTAAAAAAAGCGATTTTTATGTGATTCAGGGGTTCAAGACATCCGGCAAATCGGCTTTTAGCCTTCTTAATCCCCTGCGCGACCGCCCGAATTTTTCCTAATTCCGGAGCAACGCAGACCACAATACTGTCGGATTCCGCTATCGGGTATTGTCGTAAGACTATGGCTTCATCTTCATAGATCGGCATTGCACTGGTATCAGGATGTTTTTTATGAGTAGCCGTTCAAGTAAAAGGAGACGTTTCAGTCCCGCTGCACCGAATCCGCAAGAGTTAATTCATTTGCCGGTTTTTTTTTACGGAACATGGAATAGACACGATAAACAGGGCCCGAACCGCTGTAGAGCAAAGCGAGTGCAAGCAGTGTCGGCCTGGTATAGTTGAAAATCAGGGCAACCAGGAGTGCGATTACTAGAATCGATAAATGAGATTTTCTTCCCAGGGTTAAGTGCTTTAAGCTGCTGTAACGGATCTTGCTGATCATCAGGAATGCCAGGAAAAATACTACGGCTACCATAAGGTAGGCTCCGACGGGATGCGCAATGGGATCCGCGAAGAACTGCACAATTGCGGCAATGGTTCCACCTCCGGCGGGAATGGGAAGGCCGACGAAATGTTTGAGTTCTTCCGCCTGAATGTTGAAGCGTGCAAGGCGCATGGCGCCGCAGATGGTAAATGTAAAAGTTGCCGTCCAGGCGAGGCGCGGATCGACAGCAGACAGGCCCCAGAACAAAACCAATATGGAAGGTGCGATCCCGAACGATATTACATCCGCGAGAGAATCGAGTTGCAGTCCGAAATCGGTACTCGAATGCATAAGCCGCGCAATCCGTCCGTCTATCATATCAAGGATAATGGCAATACCGATGGCATAGGATGCATAAATGTAATTACCCTGTATTGTCGACAGGATGGAATAATATCCACAGAAGATATTTCCGACCGTGAAAAGGCTGGGAAGGATAAATACGCTGCGCCGCATCCGTCTGCGCGGAAGATGCCGGTTTTTCTGTTCGTCCATGTCGGGAGATGTATTCATGAATAGTCTCCCAGTACGGAACTGCCGCCACGAACCCTGTCCCCTATTTTAACCGTAATATTCACTTTTTTCGGGAGGTCTACGTCCACCCTGGAGCCGAAGCGAATCAAGCCCACGCGTTCACCCTTTTCCAGCATATCCCCCGGTTTTTTCCAGCATACCACCCGGCGTGCGATCACTCCGGCAATCTGTTTAAACGTCACCTGAATATCCCCGCCGTCCACGATCAGGATGTTCTGCTCGTTGACTCTGGAAGCTTCCTCATAGAAAGCCGCTTTAAATCTGCCCCGTTTGTATTGTAGTTCTTTTAATTCCCCGCCAATGGGAGAACGATTGACGTGGACGTCAAATATACTCAGGAATATGCTGATGCTTTGCTCCCCGCTGTCCGATTTTGAAATTTTTACGATCTTGCCGTCGGCCGGGGAAACTATAAGGTTTTTACCTTCCGGGATATTCCTGGAAGGATTTCTGAAGAAAAAAGCGACGAACAGCGCGAGAATAAAAAACAAACATCCTATATATGCGAAACCTGCAGCGACGAACAGGATGCCCAGTGCAAGCGAGGGTAGTATAAACTTGTATGCATCACGAATCATTCGGGGATCCTTTCGAGACTTTTCGGAAATCTGCATCAGGCATCCGTTTCTGCAACAGTAAAAGGGCGGAGATGCTGCTCCGTATTATCGACGCCTTCCCGGCCGTTGTTTCTCGCGAGATTCTATAGCCACCAAGAATCTTGGTGATCCTGAGGGCCGGTCTCCTTCCTATCGGTGTCAATGAAGCAACCGAAATCCCGCAATGAATGCGGGCCATGTCTTTCATGAACAAATCAGTCGGTTTCCATCTCCTTGCGTATTTTCTGGACCATTAAATACATCTGGTCTTTCAACATAAGCTTTTTCTTTTTAAGCATTTTTTCCTGTAACTGTTCTTCCTCGCTTAAGAAATGTTTGCTGCTCAAACTTTCCAGTTGTATATCATAGGAATGATGCTCCTCCGCCAGACGCCTGTATTCGGCATTATCCCTAAGCAACTGCTCTTGGAGTTCTGTTTCAGGAACTGCACTGCTCATATAAATTCCTCCTGCTGACTGTCCCGCATTCATATAAGATTCCGTTGACACCGCTTATTTCGTCGCTCCTCCTGCTACTCAACGAAATCCTTCTATTGCAGCGTGGTTATGGTCCAGAAAAATTGTCCTATACTTTAAATCGGCTCAACGGCTCCAACTTTAAATATATGCTTTTAAACCGATGAGACTTTCCTTTTTTTTCTTTCTAAAAAACGTTCTCTGCCGAGTTCGATCAGTTTTTTAACCAGTTGCTGGAAAGAAACGCCGGTTGAGGCCCACAGCTTGGCGTACATACTGATCGGGGTGAATCCCGGCATGGTATTGATCTCGTTGATCCATACGGTATCGGTTTCGCGTTCAAGAAAAAAGTCGACTCGAGACAATCCCGAACCTTCAATGGCTTTGAAAGATCTCAGGGCAAGATCCCGGACCTTTTTGCCTGTCGCATTGTTGATTCGAGCCGGGATTTCCAGCCTGCTGTCCGGACTCATGTACTTTGCGTCATAATCGTAAAATTCATGCGCCGGTATGATCTCTCCTACAACCGATGCCTCGGGATTCTCATTTCCAAGAACGGCGCATTCCAGTTCCCGTGCATCCAGTCCTTTCTCAATAATGATTTTACTGTCGAATTGAGCGGAATGTTTTACGGATTGTTCGAATTCATTCTCAGAATGAATCTTGCATATACCGATGGAAGAGCCCATATTTGCAGGTTTGGAAAACATCGGGTAGCCCAAATCCCGGGAAATGGAGCGTTTCAGTGTTTCGGGATTCCTGAAGAATTCCCCGGTATTTACGGTCCTGAACGGCGCAACCGGCAATCCGGCCTGCATAAAAATCCGCTTCATGATGTCTTTATCCATCCCGACAGAGGAAGCGAGTACGCCGCATCCGATGTACGGTACGTCGACTATCTCAAGGAATCCCTGAATGGTCCCATCCTCTCCATAGGGGCCATGGAGCAAAGGAAAGAATATTTCCGGTGCATCCCTGGAACCGGAAGACCGGCCCGTTGATGGGGTCAAGGATGTCAGTTTTTTATGGAAAGGAACTGTCGAATCAGGCAGGCGAACGCGATCGATCAGATTCTCCGGCATCATTTTGCGGACTTCATCGGCGCCTGCAAACAGTCCCTTTGAGGTAATTCCAATAGCGGTTATATCAAAGATGTCGGGATCGAGAGCACTGATTACCGAGGCCGCCGACTTCAGGGAAATCTCGTATTCGGCCGACCGGCCTCCGAATAGAATCCCAAGTTTAATTTTTTTTGTCTTTGCCATCTGGATCGGTTCCGTTTAAGTGCTTTTCGTTTTCCGCGTGATCCTGATATGCCTTGATAATCAGGCGTACGAGATGGTGCCGGACAACGTCCTTTTCATTGAAATGGCAGAATGCCAGCCCGTCCACTCCCTTTAAAATATTTCGGGCTTCGACAAGGCCGGAGTTGCGTCCGTATGGGAGGTCTATCTGTGTAACATCCCCGGTAATCACCGCCTTGGAACCCATGCCTATTCGGGTTAAAAACATTTTCATCTGTTCCGAGGTCGTATTTTGAGCCTCATCGAGAATTATGAAGGAGTCGCTTAACGTACGGCCTCTCATAAAAGCCAGAGGCGCAATCTCTATGGTTCCTTCTTCCATATATCGGTGTATTTTTTCGTTATCCAGAAGATAATAAAGGGCGTCGTAAAGCGGACGCAGGTACGGATTGATTTTTTCCTCAATATCTCCCGGAAGAAATCCGAGTTTTTCTCCGGCTTCCACTGCCGGTCGGGTTAGAACAATCCTGGATATCTGTTTTTCAAAAAGGAAAACAAGCGCCAGAGTAACGGCAAGAAATGTCTTACCTGTTCCTCCCGGTCCAATCCCGAAAACGATATCATTTTCTTTTATGGCTTCGATATAGCGGCGTTGGTTCAGGCTTTTTGGAGTGACCTGCCGCTTTCCCGTTGCGAGAAGCTGCATTTTGGGAAAGAAATCGTGCAGAGTCAGGGCTGCATCTTCGGCGATCTGTTTGAAGGCCGACTTGAGATCCCCGTTGCTGATGGAGTGTCCTTTTTCCGCCAGCGCAGAAAAGTCTAACAGAATCTTCTCCAGTGCCCGGACATCCTCTTCCTCTCCGTTTATAATTAGAGACGAGTCGCGCGCCTGAATCGTTACGCCAAAGAGATTTTCCAGAAATCGAATATTTTCATCGAGCGGGCCGAATAAAAGCTGCAGGCTGCGATCGGATAGCAGGACTTTTTTCATCTAATAGTTTGGCTTTACCTCATGGATATAGTAAGGGGTGCAGGATTGAGGACGCAATTCTTGCAATGAACACACCGGGTACTGAAGAAATCTTACATTCATTTCTAAAAATAATTCTAGGTCTGCGTCGGATCGAAGTCAATGAGAAAATTTAATTTGACATCTATGTTAAATACTTGTAAAGTAAGGAGTTTTTAAATACATGCGTATCGAAGCATGAAGTTGGAAAATATTAAAAGGAGTTGTGAAGCATGGCGAATCACGCCTCAGCCCTTAAAGCGGACAGACAGAACAGGAAACGCAGGATCATGAATCGCGGTAATCGCAGCAACCTGCGGACTTTCCTCAGAAAATTCAACGATCAACTGCAGTCGGGAAAAGCAGAGGATGCCCGGAATTCCCTGCCCACACTGTACGCTGAGATTGACAATGCGAAGCGCAAAAAAGCGATTAGCGAAAATGCCGCCGCCAGGCAAAAATCCCGCCTTACCAAACGCTTAAATGCCGCGGTATCCGCTGCAGATAAGGCATAAGCCTTTTTTCATATTAAGGCGCTGATAAACACTTCCAGTAAAATTCGTGCATCCACGGATGAAGACTTCAGCCTCCGGTCGATATCGGAAAGTCCGGTGTGCATTCTGCGAACCGTGCCAAGATCGATGTCCCCGGCCTGTCGGACGAATTTTTCCAGCATAAAGGGCGGCACTTGTGCCACCTTACCTGCTTCTCCGGCACGCATTCCTCGTCCGATGCATTCCTGGACGATAAGAACCTGCCTGCTGTGACGTGCCATCATCGAAACGATAACAAGCGGGTACTCTCCCATCCCCAGCAGGTTGGTAAGAGAATTCAGTGCTGCCGCGCGATCCCGCCTTGCAATGGCGTCTATGAGCTCAAAAATCCCATGTTGCCGGCTGTTTCGTACCAACTCCTCCACAGCCGCATCTGTAATCTGTTTCTCTTTTCCGGCATATAAAAAGAGTTTTTCCAGTTCACCGGCCAGGGATTGAAGATCCGAACCCGCCATATCGACAATTTTTGCCGCTGTCGCGGATGAAACACGATACCCTTTTTTTCGGATGCTCTCCTCCACCCAGCGTTTTAAGGATGCCCCCTTCAGCATGGGAAATTCCGCTATGCATCCTTTGTCGCGAATCGTCTTATACAGCTTTTTTCTGTGATCCAGTTCTTCCGCGACCAAGATCAACAGAGTGCTGGGCATAACGGATTCGAGGTTGCGAAGCAGCTTGTCATGCTCGCTTTGTGCCAGGTTTTCAAGTTCCGTAACCAGCACAAGCCTCCGGTTCGACAGCATCGGAAAGGTATTCGCTGTTTCAAAGATCCTTTCAACGGGTGTATCTTTGACTGAGTAGCTGCAATAATCGAAGGCGATGGATTCAGAATTCAATAACGTACGCTTGATAAGATCTACAGCGGTTCGACACTGGTATTGTTCGGGACCCAGGATAAGGTAAAAAGAACGGTCTCGAGACGATTTCAGGTCTTTTTCCAGTGCTTCAAGGCTTTGGAGAATCAAGGGACTGGCTTTCAATAATTGTGCTTACGAGGCTTGCTGCAAATGCATTTGCCAAGCGGTCAAGCGCCGGATTTTCTTCGGAAAAAAAATCCCTCACGTCGCTGTTAAGTGTATACCGTTCGCGGAAGGTAAAGCTTCTGTTCTGCCAGATAACCAGGGAGTCTTTCGTGCGGATCATTTTTGCGCTTATCCGCACGGTTACCAGAAAGGCCGATCCGAACGATCGGGAACCGTAAGTAACCGGAGTGGATTGTACCGACAGGATTTCTCCGAGCAGCACGGCATCCGCTCCCGACTGCCTTGAATGAATATCGATTCTTGTTCTGGCGTTGAACTCCTTTAAAACCGCGCCGGTTATCCACTGCTCCAGTTTGAACTGGCTTGTGCGGTTCTCAAAAGTAGGGATTCCCAGGGATTCAATGCCTTCCGGCAGCGAACCCACGGAGCTTCGGACTCTGTACCCGCAGCCGGCGATACCAAGAGTTACGATCAATAACAGAGCTGCTATGATGTGATTCCGCTTTAGTGTTTTGTTCATTGCATTACTTAAAACCGTTGCATGTTTAATGTTTAAACCACCAATCCGGGCTACCCATCATCAGTGTATAACGTGTAACGAAGCTGTTTTCATTTAACCTGTAACGTTCAACATTCCAACGTGCAACGTTAGTTTATACTCGCGACAGTCGTATTTTTTTCTGTTTTTGGTATTTGCCTTTACGATCGGCATAGGAAGTCCGGCATTCCGTTTCGGCCAGGATAAATATTGCCTGGGCAATCCCTTCTCCCGAATAGACTCTGGCCGGCACCGTGGATGCATTGACCAGCGATATAGTGATATAGCCTTCCCACTCCGGTTCCAAAGGGGTGACATTGACAATGATCCCGCTGCGAGCATAGGTGGATTTCCCCTGGCAAAGGGTAAGAATATTCCTGGGGATACGAAAATATTCCAGGGATCTTCCCAGTATATAGGAGTTCGGCGGTATCAGGCAGAAGCGTCCCTTGTAATCCTTAAATTGAATTTTTTCGATACCCTTCGGGTCCAATTGTTTGATGCCGGTGAAATCGGGGATTTTATATTCGTCCGAGAGCCGGAAATCATAGCCGTAGGAAGAAGCGCCGTATGAAATCTTGCCTGCGCGTTTGCGCAGATCCGCATAGGGTTCGATCATACCGTAATATTTAGCCATTTTTCGGATCCAGAAATCCGGTTGAGCTGTCATTGCCAAATCCTCCTGAATCCCGCTTATTTTCGGTTTTCACATGGAACTGTATCCGTAGCGGCATGTCTGCGAAAAAGCAGTCTATCATCGGTTACAAAAGCTGTAAATAGAAATGGCTTGACAGCTTTTGGGACCACAAGTAAAATGCCTTCACTAACTTATGGGAGGTCCAGCGTGATAAAGCAGGACATCGTAAACCGTGTTGCAGAGCAGCTGAATATCACCAAAGTAAAAGCGGAAATAGCGGTGGAGTCTGTATTCAATTCACTAAAAAATGCGCTGAAACGTGGTGAAAGAATAGAGCTGCGGGGTTTCGGAGTTTTCATTGTCAAACCACGAAAGAGTGGCGTGGGAAGAAATCCTAGAACCGGAGAAGAGGTTGCCATTCCTCCAGGCAAGACCATTCG
>JAFGTD010000033.1 GCA_016934295.1 Acidobacteriota bacterium | reverse complement strand
TCGATCCTCAAACAACACATCCGACTATACGGTTGAAATAGAAGATTCCGGTCCATTGCGGGCGCAGATCAAATGCAGCGGCGTCTACGAGTCGGACACAGGGGATAAACGTTTCAGGTGGATCGTCCGCTTCAATGCCTATGCCGGCGAGCCTGTCGTAAAGGTGTATCATACCGTCATCTTCTCGGAAGACATGTTCAAGTACACGATACCCAACATCTCCATTCAAATGCCTCTCAGTCTTTCAGGGCCCCTGCAATACGCAATCGGCGGAAGCGAAGCCCGGGGCATTGTCTCCGGTAGCATGCAAAACAACATTTATTTATTGCAGGACGACTGGAACCATTACGCCATCAAAGATTCCGCCGGCAACGTTGTCGACGAAGGGAATGCCGGAGGCGGGAACAACGCGGACGGCCAAAGTGCCGGATGGATGGATTTGTCCGACGGCACTAAAGGAGTCACCGTATTCATCAGGGATATGTGGCAAACGTACCCGCTGGAACTGGAAGCGGACGGGAACCGGTTGACGGCCCATCTGTGGCCCAGGCACGGAGACTACACAGCCCAGGTGCAGGCGAAAAAATCCCTGGCACTGGAACGCAAATTAAACCATTTCTGGCCATTTCATGAGGGGCAGGAGCTGAATCTCGCGGCCGTCTCCCCCGGGTCTCACAATTATGTCGAGACTGATCCTCAATCTTTTTTTGATATCGATTATATCAATAACGCCGCCGGGATCGGGAAAACCCACGAGTTAATTTATTATTTCCACTCCGGAAGCTACCAAACCAGCCATTCAGAAAATATTGTAAAGCAGTACAGGGAAGAAATCCTGGGAACCAACCCGCAGTGGTTCTGCGATTCGGGCGCCTTCAGAAACCTGTACCCATACGATCCCGAAAGGTACCCGAGAATCGAAAAAAGTTTTGATCTCATGTACGATTCCATACTAAGCGCCCGGAATACACAGCTTGATTATGGAATGATCCATTACGGAGACGCCCATTACAGCTACACAGCGACGGGTTCGGGGAACAGATACTGGCTCCATTACAGGCTGGACTGGCCCAATTTCTTCTGGGTCATGTACCTGAGAACGGGAGACCCCAGGTATCTGCGCGAGGGCATAGCCAGCAGCCGCCACTTGATGGACGTCGACACGGTCCAGGTAGAGTCGGTTTTTACCGACTGTCTGGGCAATATTGTCAACAGGTTCATCGGCGGATACCCGTCCGGTTCAGCCAGCGAAATGGGAGCCGGGCACTGGAAAAACGAGCCCCGGGAGCCTGGGATCGATTACGGCCAGGAAAATTTTTTCAATTATTACTATCTGACCGGATACAAGCGGGCCAAAGAGGTTATAGAACTTGCCGGGCAGAATGTAATTAACAAGAACCCCATTCTTCCCGATGGCACTATTTCCTATTGGGGGACCAGGGACGTTCATGCGCTGACCCTGTATGTCAAACTGTATCAATTAGGCTGGGACGAGCGTTACCTGGCGCTGGCGGACGCGGGATTCAAGACCATCAAGGACAAGCTGCAGCTTCCCAACGGCATTCTGGCGGACACCCAACAAATCAGTTATTCTCTCCTTTTCAGCGGTTGGGTGGCGGACGGTCTGGATAATTACAGGTTCGTCAGGAACACGGAGGAAATTAAAGACGTATTGCTCCGTTTCGCGAAAGCAATTGGGGGAATGGGAAAATATGACGATGCGTTGGGATTGAGGCTGTTCGGTTCATCCTACAACGTATTTGATTACGGTTTTGCATTGTCGGAAGACAGCGATTTCATGTCTTATGGAAAATATCAAACAGATTTATATTCGTTCAAAAGCCATAAAAGCACAACAACTCCACAGGTAACTGATTATGCGTGGCCTATAAGATTGACCTATTTTCTCAAGGCGCTGAAGAATTACGGCAGCGAGATACCCTACCCCGAATACCCGCCGATGTTCATAAATATAAAGGAAAACAGCGGGGTCCGGTACCTCATAAAAGAAGACACGGACCGGGACATTCAGCTTTTATTCGCTATTGAAGTCGACACAAACGACTATGGCTGGCAGGAGTCCGGAAACATCGGCACAAAAATATACGATCCGGACAACCGGCTTGTTTACGACGAGAATTACAAAATGCCCAACAAATACGATTTTCAGCTGGGGGACACCGTCGAAGCGGATCCCCGGCTGAAGTATTTTACGATACCGGCAGACGGCAAAACGGGCGAATACCGCATCGAATTCTCGGCGGATAAAGACAGGCACATGGTTGCATTGATTTCCAACAACCTGGACAAAACTCTTTTGTCTGTTTCACCCGAAGGCGTTTTCCTGGGCAGGGGCAGGTATTTCTTCTACGTCCCCGACAGCGTCAGCGAGTTTTCCATAACCTCCCCCAGCCCTTACTGGCACCCGTTTACGATAATCGATCCCTACGGGAATCCCCAGACAGGCGCCACGATTACCCCCTCCTCCATGCAGAAAAACAAACTCTGGAGCGTCGTTTCCAACAGGGCGGAAGCCGCCACCGGGATTATCTACCTGAAATTTTCCGGACTTTCCAGTCCCATGCAGTTGTCGTTAAGTCCACAGACCCATTTTAACTACACTCCCTCCAGCTATTTGCAGGGGGACGTCAATATGGATACATTTTTAAATATTCAGGACCTCCAGGCGCTGGTTAACCACATACTTGGTTTGAAAATTTTTGGTAGTAGTGCAGATATAGACGGGAATAATTTAGTAAACACCTCTGATCTCCAATTGCTCATCAATATACTTTTAGGTTTGAACTGAAAAGCTTCTAGATAACCAGGTATTCAAAATGTATTTTATAAAGGATTATTTATTCCCAATACGAATAATAGGAATTCTAAATTTCCACAAGGCTTCATAGATATAAGATCCTGTATCTATATACCCTCACATTCTTCAAATCTTTACATGAAATAATATGCATTGGAATTAATAAGAATTTCTTCTTGATGCATTGACTTAAAAGTCCTTTAATCAATTCAATAATTATCCTTAATTCAAATGTAAGCAGAGATCTTGACCCGTTTATTACTCAACGATTAAAATTCTGTAAGGCAACATATATAGTTTGACGTATCGATTTATTCCCCAGTAACAACTCTAAAACTCGTTTCTAATCTCAACATTTAATGAAAAGGAAAATTTATACGTATGGATAATTGCTGGCATCCTTATCTTCAGCGATATAGGAATGGCGAATGGCGAGCGCGTATTTGGCGGGACATGATCGTCGCCGATGTCAAAAGACTTGAACGGGAAAACGGCAAACTGAGAGTATTGGATATAGGATGTGGGGGAGGATTCGATAACGATGCCAAGTTACAACAGTCGTTATCCGCAGTTTCACTCGAATATATTGGAATTGAACCGGATGAAAGCATTGAACTCGGAGATATCTTTACCTCAGAATACCGCTGCCCGTTTGAATGTGCACCAATAGAAGATGGGTCCATCGATATAGCTTTTTCTGTCATGGTTCTAGAGCATTTTGAAGAACCAAGAGTATTTTGGGATAAAATATATAATATCTTGAAAAAGAACGGAATTTTTTGGGGATTCACCGTAGATGCACGGCATTGGTTTGTTTACGCATCTCTTCTATTAGAAAAACTACACATCAAAGATTGGTATCTTAATAGATTGCATGGCACGCGCGGGGAGAAAAGATATGAGAACTACAGAACGTTTTATCGAAGCAACACACCAAAACAGATTAAAAGGTTAACACATTCATTCAGTTCTAGGGTTTTCTTGAATTTTTATAGAGTTGGTCAGGCAAACTATTATCTGCCCAGTAAAATGAAGTTTCTTGGGAACGCTTTTGATCGCGTGGCTATTCAGATGGGTTTACCTGGTAGCATTATGGCTGTTAGGGTTGAAAAATAAACTGTCCTTACACAAACCAGTTGCTTGGGGAACATAATGTTCCCTTCTATTAAAAAATCTATCAAATTTACATCAAATCGAGCGGTGTCGGTATCCGACAAAGAATGGACATCGGAACCTGTGAATTGCCGAGGCTAAAATAAATGGTCATCCTGATCCTTATCGAATGGACGGCCGCACTGGCTGGCATCATGCTAGCGCTGCTCATACTTTTTTTCCAAAGATTCGGCCGTGGATCCTGGCTGCTATTCCTTTATTTGTTGCCCGCTTCCCTTGCAGCCGGAAGCATGGCGGTACATACAGGCGGAGATTCCTATATTCGATTGACTTTATCCTTTCTACTCCTAACCGCAACCGGAGCCGTTATCGCCTGTAACGGCATCGACCGTCAAGATTACCTGAGTGGCTTAAAATCAAAAATTCGCTGGCTGCTCCCGGTCACCGTGACCGGAATTTTTCTTGCCGCTATACTGATTTTTAAGCCGTCTCGGTTACCTGACGGCTTGCTGTTGCCCGAGAATTACATTTTTCTGGGCCCGGTCGGATATATTTCAGCCATAATCCTGCTGATTTTTTCCGTCATTGTGCTGGCACAACTGGAGCAGATATTGAGGCACGCGGAAGAAAAAGTGCGTTGGGAAATCAAATTCCTTTTATTGGGCATAGGGATTACATTCGCCGCGTTGATCTACATCTGCTCGCAGATCCTCCTATTCCCGCCACGCTATGCCCTCTTCGCCCGGGATACGCTTTCACTATTTCCGATTATTTTTCTGCTCGGCTGCGGACTGATTCTAGTATCCTGGAAACGGAGCTCCGGGCGCTCCCAGATAGTCGTGTCTCACGGTTTGGTCTACAGCTCCATCACACTTTTAGCCGTCGGCGCCTACCTGATCACGTCCAGCCTGATTGCCCGGTGGGCGAGCCGATGGGGCGATTCAGGGCTTCCGGTCGAGCCGTTTATTTTTCTTCTTTCCGCTATTGTCCTCTCCATTCTTATGCTCGGCACCGTTTTCCGCCACAAGGCGCGGCACTGGATTCGCAGGAATATCTTTGCGGGAAAATACGATTACCGCCAGTTCTGGCTTGAAGCAACCGAGCGCATACGCTCCATCGACCCGCCCGAAGAAACCGCCGCGGCATTGGCCGACATCGTCCACAGGGCTCTTGGAGCCATCGACGTCAGTGTCTGGACCCGCCAGTGGAATCCCAACCGGCTGAATCTCTTGAGTTCGTTGGGTTCAATGCCGGATGCTCTGAAGGAAACCGAGTTCACCGGTGTCGTCGAGAAGCTGCTTGATATTTCGGAACCTTTATCCCGAAACGATCTCGATTCCATGGAAGGAATGGATCCAATAAGAGAATTCATGAACGAAACCCAGGCCTCCCTCCTTGTTCCGCTGGAATCCAGCAACAGAATCGTGGGTGTGCTTACGGTCGGGTCCGACCGAAGCGGACGGCCGTACGACTGGGAAGCGCGTGAGTTTCTGCGCGCCCTGGCCGGCCATGCCGCGGGTGAGTTTCACAAATCCGAACTCCTGGAAACGCTGGTCAAAGCCAAGGAAGACGAGGCGTTTCGAACTTTTTCCACCTTCCTGCTGCACGATCTGAAAAATTTCTCCTCCACCCTTTCGTTGATCGCCAGGAACGCCGCCAGGTATCAAGACAACCCGGATTTTCAAAAGGACGCCTTTCATTCTGTTTTCGATACGTCCGAAAAGATGAAACGTCTTTGCAACAGCCTCAGGAGCTTCTCAAGCACACTGGCAGCCGATAAAAAACCCACGGATTTAAATCAGGTTGTGCGCTCCGTTGCCGATAATCTAGATACGGGATTGAAGAAGCGTCTGAAGTTCGAATTGGGCGTCATCCCGCCTATTTTGGCGGACCAGGACGAGCTGGTAAGGGTCCTGCAAAATCTTTTTATCAATGCCGGCGAAGCCTTACCGGAAAATGGCGTTATAATCGTAAAAACCGCAAATCTCCAGAACACGGTTGAACTTGTGGTTGAGGATAACGGAAGCGGCATGAGCCGCGAATTCCTGGAAAACGAGCTGTTCCTCCCTTTCCATACGACCAAAAGCGGGGGACTTGGAATCGGCCTGTTCCAGTCGAAGAAGATAATGGAGGCTCACGGCGGTTCCATTGAGGTTAAAAGCGAAGAGGGAAAGGGTACCAGGGTAGGGTTGAGATTTCCGGTCAAGGGAGAAACATAAAAGGATCAAAGGAATTTACATAATTATCAAAATATATATTATTAAAGAGTGGATTCCCACGGGGCTTTGGTAGCCTGGTTCTGCTTCCATACGATAATTAAAATCGGAAAAAAGGCGGCACCAAGGTGCCGCTCTCCAAGGCTTTGACGCGGCAACAAACAGTGAAAAAAAAGAAAAAGACGCCTATTGAAGACAGGCCCGTCGATCTGCCCAAGATCCTGATTGTCGATGACGACGAACAGATCCGCAAGCAGATTCAATGGGCCCTGATGGAAGAATTCAGCGTATTTTCGGCCGGTGACCGGGAAACGGCCCTTAGAATTTACAAGGAAGAGAATGTGCCGGCTGTTCTGCTGGACCTGGGGCTCCCGCCCCGCCCGCGTGAAGCGACGGAAGGTTTGCAGGCTCTTGAGGAACTGATCGGCCTGGACCCGCTTGTCAAGGTAATAATCGTTTCCGGGAACTCGGAACGCCAGAATGCGCTGGCCGCCGTGGAAAAAGGCGCGCACGATATTTTCCCCAAACCGGTCGACCTGGATGAACTCAAGGTCGTCCTGCGCCGGGTATACCGCCGCATAAACCTGGAGAAGGAAAACATCGAGGAACGCCATCTGGCGCAAAGAGTGTCTTTTGAGGAAATTATCGGCGCCAGCCCTGCCATGCAGGAAGTATTCGCCACGATACAGAAAGTAGCCAGAACGGAAGTTCCGGTGCTTATCACGGGGGAAAGCGGAACCGGGAAGGAATTGATCGCCAACGCCATTCACAATTTAAGCAAACGCAAAGCCGGGCCGTTCATTGCCATAAACTGCGGCGCCATTCCCGACACTCTCATCGAAAGCGAGCTGTTCGGATACGAAAAAGGCTCCTTTACGGGAGCCACGTCCCAACGCAAGGGAAAACTCGAGTACGCCAACAACGGCACCCTGTTCCTGGATGAAATCGGGGATCTGGCCCCCGAACTCCAGGTTAAAATTCTGCGGTTCCTCCAGGAGAAAGTGCTGGAGCGCGTCGGCGGAAGGCAGCTGATCCCCATAGACTCCAGGGTCATAGCCGCCACGAACCAGGATCTGGAGACGGAAGTAAAGGAGAATCGTTTCCGGGAAGATCTCTATTTCCGGCTCGCGGTTGTAAAGATCGCGCTCCCCCCTTTGAGAGAACGCGGCAACGATGTCATTCAACTGGCGGAACACCTGGTTCTCGCCTTTTCAAAAGAACTGAAGAAACCGCCCAGGAAGTTCTCCAAAAGCGCCCTGGATGCCCTGCGCGCTCACAACTGGCCCGGAAATGTGCGGGAACTGCAGAACAGGGTCAAACGGGCCCTCGTTCTGGCGGACGGGCCGACCATCAGCCCTGCGGAACTGGAGCTGGAAACACTCAACGGCAGAAACGGTTCGGCCGCTACGCTGAAGGAAGCGAAAGAAGGCCTGGAGCGCAAAATACTGATCAATGCTTT
>JAFGTD010000032.1 GCA_016934295.1 Acidobacteriota bacterium | reverse complement strand
GCATCAACAAGCACTTTACATTGTGGAGGCGAAGCCCTTGGACTGCGGCAGCTTGCTGCCGCCTTCGCAATACAAAATACTGGACAAGGCTGGAGCACGTGTCCGGCGAAGCTTGGGCGAAGCCGGAAGCTTCAGCACTTCCAGAGTAGATCGCCGCCACTCGAAAAATTCATAAATAAAGCTGTTTCGCGAACAGATGCGGCCAAAGATACCGGATGCTCCTGCGGCCGAATCCCAGAACGTACCCGAGCTTATTTGTCGTTAATTATATCTGCCTGGATTTTGGATAGCCGCCCAAAATTGTTTGCCCGGATCTCAGGATTTCGGTGTATTTATCAGCTATTTCATCCGGCGTTCCGTCGGCGACCAGAACTCCCTCATGCAGTAGAATTGCGCGGGTGCAGAGCTGTTTTACGCTGTCCATAGCATGGGAAACATAGACAATTGTTTTCCCGCGCTTATGAAAATCGCTGATGCGGGCGCTGCATTTCTTTCGAAACCCGGCATCGCCAACCGCCAGGATCTCGTCGATCAGCAGGATGTCCGGATCCACCTCCGCGGCAATGCTGAACGCAAGGCGCATGTACATGCCGGAGGAGTACTGCTTTACCGGAGAGTCGATGAATTCCCCCAGTTCTGAGAATTCGATAATGCTTTTTTCCCTTTCCAGGATCTGGCGGCGCGTCATTTTCAGCATCAGTCCGTTTAGGATTATATTTTCGCGCCCCGTCAGGTCGGGATGGAAGCCCGCCCCCAATTCGATCAATGCCGCTACCTTTCCGTCGACCGTTACTTGACCGGATGTCGGGCGAAAGACGCCTGCCATAAGCCTGAGAGCAGTGCTTTTTCCCGAACCGTTGCGCCCGACCACCCCCAGCGTTTCCCCCTCATTAATTTGGAAGGAGATTTTTTTCAGCGCCTCAAACGGAATGTATCGGGTTTTTCGACGTAAAAGGCGGGCGAACACTTCCCGCAAGGTGTCCGGGCGTTCGTGAATCAGGCGAAAACGCTGCGTAACATTAATAAACCGGACTCGAGCCATTCATGCTCCCGAAATATCGTTTAGAGGTACAAAATAAATTTATCCTGGTATCTGCGGAATATAAAATATCCGAAAACGAGGGATGCAAAGCTGTATACAAACGACATTGTTATAGAGCTTGTTGCCGGTATCCGGCCGTAATATATAGCCATGCGGAACCCGTCAAGGATGTAATACATAGGATTCAACTTAAAATAAATGTGGTATTGGGCGGGAATATAGTCGAGCGTATAAATAATCGGAGTCAGGAAAAACCAGGCGCGCGTTAAGATTTCTATGATATGGGTCATATCACGAAAGAAGACATGGAGGGTCGCGCAGAATAATCCGACCCCGAGCGAGAATATAATCAGGGAAAGAATCGGGACCGGCAAGTACGCCCATGTCCAGTAAAAAGGGTATCGAAACAGAAGAATTATTATAGCCATCGGAAGCAGGGAAAGAAGAAAATTGATCACGTTTGACAGCACGGCCGAAACCGGGAGCACCGATTTGGCAAATTTCACTTTTTTCAACATTGCGTGGTTGCCGACGATGGATGACATGGAGTAGTTGAGGCTTTGCGAGAAGAAAGTCCAGGGGAAAAGGCCGCTGATCATAAATATGGCATAATTTTCTATCCCCCTGCCTAAAATGGTCGAAAAAACGATCACATAAACGCTCATCATCAGGAGCGGGTTGAGAAGGGCCCAAAAGAAGCCGAGAAAGGAGCGCTTGTAGCGCACACGGAGTTCTTTAACCGTGAGTGCCCAGATTAGCTCCCTGTATTCAAAAATTTCTTTGGTTAACTGGATCATTTACCGCAGGACTCCCGGACACTCAATTCGTGAGGCTCCGCTTTCGACGCATGCAAACCGCTTTTATTGTTTCAATTTTTCCTTTAAGGCAAAGCAGGCGAATCCAGTACTTTAGCGGATGTGTGTATCCAAGTAAAGGCAATCAACAAAATTGATTTCATGCCGCGATCTGCAGCCTCCTCTTTTTGACCCCTCTAACGAACAGGCTGTAGGGGCGAACCTTGTGTTCACATCCCGGAGACGACAAGGAGAATTGTAGGGGCGAACCTTGTGTTCGCCCTTCCTCGCTTGAGTCCAATGTTACCGCCAACAGATGATTCTCAAATTAAAAGCACTGTTTCTTATTAAGCGAACCTTGTGTTCGCCCTTTTAAGGTGTGCCGGACATGTTCGACAGCCTAGAGGATCAATCCCCCCTCACAACCTGATGGAGGTGAAGTGATAGCGAAGCGTAAGGGAACCTATGGCGGTGGAGGGTACGAGGGAAGCGTGCGGCAGACATACGTGCCTATAGGCAGGGACCGTAAAGGAGGCAAGCGGCGCCGGGCCGGAGTTACGGTACGCGGTCTGGATGTTTCCGCCACAATTTCTTTCAGCGATGCGCGAGGCGGATACGGTATGATGAACGCCTGAATTTATTGGTCGCGAAATAATAAAAGGTGCCCGTGCAACCCGGGATACGAGGATGAAATTCTTATCCACCCTATTTTCCAGGCCGATGATGGTATTTCTCGGCAGGCTGCTGGCCCATCCATTGGATCAGTTGAAGAAAGTCAGGCAGGCCAGGCGGGATGCTCTCTGCATAGCCCGATCGGGACTGTTCGACGGCGCCTGGTATCTCGGCAGATACAGCGATGTCGCCGATTCGGGCCTTCATCCCCTGGTGCACTACGTCCGCCGCGGCGCCTACGAAGGCCGGGATCCCAATCCCCTTTTCAACAGCAGGTGGTACCTGGAAAAGAATCCCGAGGTAAAAGCCGACGGAGGAAATCCCCTCGCCCATTTCATCCGTTATGGAGTTCCAATGGGGCTGAATCCGAGCGCCTACTTTGACCTGGACTGGTATCTGGCCCAAAACAAAAGTGCGATAACGGCCGGTATGCATCCTCTCCGCTACTTTTTGGAGGCCGGAGTCGCCCGGGGCAGCCGCCCGTCCCGCCATGTAACCGCCCTGAGCCGCTGGATGAAGGACGGCAAAAACGACCGTCTGCCCCGGGTTCTGATGATCGACCGGATTTATCCGAGGCCCGACAGGGACTCCGGGTCGATCGACTGCATGAATTACATAGGGCTGTTTCGGGAATTCGGATACCGGGTG
>JAFGTD010000031.1 GCA_016934295.1 Acidobacteriota bacterium | reverse complement strand
TCTCGGTCGAGTGGGAAGACAACGGTATGGATCGCGAATTCGGAGCGCGGGAGTCGCTGGAGTTCGTTCGCAGAATCAACTTCGCGCCGTCCGACGTTGCCTTCGACAAAGATATGAAAACATAGCATTGCCGCGGATTTTTCCCGGTTTCGACCCCCGATGCCGATACCGACTCCGATCCCGTCGAAGCCGGGGGATCTCTATATAGGATTTGCACGAAGACACGGAGAAGTAAAAACGCAAGGAATGAATTACTTATGATGATCAAAAAGAGTGCCTTGATATTTGCCCTGGCGTGGACAATGGCTCTAACACCCCTGGCTGCGCAGCAGGATCCGGGCAAGGAAGTATTGCAGCTGCAGCTGCCTAAGCCTATGTTCATCGGCACACCGATGAACATGAAAAGCCCCAACATTGAGAAGGTTACCGGCAAGCCGCGCGGCCCCTTCTATGTTCCAAAGGGAACCGTGTTGCTTTCCCTCAACAGACCGGTCACTTCCAGAGACATGATGCCCGTAATCGGGGAACTCAGTATGATCACGGACGGGGAAAAAGAAGGCGGCGACGGCTACTTCGTCGAGCTTGGACCCGGAACACAGTGGATTCAGATCGATCTCGGCGCCCCCACCGCGCTGCATGCCATCCTGGTCTGGCATTACCACAGCCGCGCCCAGGTATATCGCGACGTGATTGTCCAGGCGTCCGACGACGCGGACTTTCTCAAGGGAGTGCAAACCGTCTTCAATAATGACCATGACAACACCGCCGGGCTGGGCATCGGCAAGGATAAGGAATACATAGAAACAAGCGAGGGCCGCCTGTTCGATCCCAAAGGCATCCGGGGTCGATACCTCCGTTTTTACTCCGGCGGCAGTACATCAAACGATATGAACCACTACATAGAGGTGGAGATTTACGGCCAACCAATCCAATGAAAAAGACTGTCTTCTGCAGTCTGTTTGCCGTTGCTCTGGTGCTGGGATTCGGTTTCCGTCTGGCACGGCTTGATCTGCGGCCAATGCATCACGACGAGGCCAACCAGGCGATCCGTTTCGGTATTCTCCTGGAGACCGGCGAATACCGGTACGACAGAAATGACCACCATGGCCCCACACTTTATTACCTGACACTGCCGTCCGCCCGGGTTCGCGGGCAGAAGACCCTGTCTTCGCTGGATGAATGCACGCTCAGACTGGTTCCCGTTATCTTCGGCGGGTGTTTGATACTGCTGTTCTGCTTACTGACTAAAGATCTGGGGCAGCGGGCCGTCGTGACCGGCGCTTTTCTTGCCGCTCTCTCACCCGCATTGACTTACTACAGCCGATTCTACATCCAGGAATCCCTGCTCGCTTTCTTCATCCTTGGATTTCTTATTGCACTTGGAAAATACCTGTTGCGTCCCAATTTTGTGTGGGCGCTGTGGACTGGAGCATTTGCGGGACTGGCGTACGCGACGAAGGAAACTTCGGTCATCCTGATTATAGCTGCGGCCGCAGCCTGCATCCTTGCCGGGTTGCTGCATAAAAAGTCAAACACAATCCCGGTTCACGAGAATACAGCTTCGCGGGATCAAGAAAATTTTCAAATGAGCCCGGGGCAATCCAAACCTAATTTCGCGATCTGCAGCGCGCATTTCTTTGCAGCAGCCGGAATAGCTGTATTGATCGCGGTCGTTCTTTACACATCTTTCTTCAGCAATCCCTCCGGCATCCTCGAATCGATTCGCGCATTCGGGATTTACCTCCATCGAGGGATAGATCCCGGAATACATGCGCATTCATGGAGCTACTACCTGCAGATCCTGTCGTTTTCCTCCTCGGAGGGTTCGGTGTGGACGGAAGGATTAATTCTTGTGCTGGCTTTGGCGGGGACAGTCTTTACCTTCAGCGCCAATCGAATGGCAAAGAAGGGGGGAATTTCCGCGGTCGCACTTTTCTGGCTACGCTATATTTGCAGTTACTCCGTGCTGGTAGCTGCAGTTTTCTCTATTATTCGCTACAAGACTCCATGGAATCTGATTCACTTTCATATCGGCTTCATTCTGCTGGCCGGATGCGGTGCCTCGCTATTGCTTCAGTTGCCGAAGACCCGTGTGCTACGGGGATTGTTTATTATTGTAGTGGTGGGTGCAGGGTGTCATCTCGGCCTGCAGAACTGGAAAGCGAACTACCGCTATCCCGCCGATACACGCAATCCCTACGTTTACTCCCAGACAAGTCCGGACTATCTTCGACTGGCCGGGCGTGTCGCTGATGTGGCCGCCCTCCACCCCGACGGCGAAGATATGCTGATAAAGGTGATTGCCGGTCCACACGAGCAGTGGCCTCTTCCATGGTATGTCCGCAACATGCGTCGCGTTGGGTATTGGACTAATACGGAAGAAGCGGGAAGACTTGATGATGCTCCCGTTTTGATCGCCTCCCGGGAAAATGCAGAAGAGCTGGAAGCGACGCTTGGTGATCGCTACATATCGGAGTTTTACGGCCTGAGGCCGTGGGTGCTTCTGACGCTGTATATCGAACGCACTCTTTGGGAGCGCTTCCTCGAATCAACCGTAGATCAATAAAGTGCCGCACCTTCGGCGCTCCCCAGATTTTATATTTTGAACCACGAAGACCCCAAAGACCGCAAAGAAAAAATATGTAACTCACTTAGAGGCTGTTCAGTAACTGGAAGGTCATGCGCATCAAGCATGGAAACCAGCGAATGATCAGGCAAAAACAATAACCAGGAAGCCTATAAATAGTATTTTCTTCGCGGTCTTCGCGGTCTTCGCGGTTCAGCTTTTAATGTGGCTACTCATTCGGTCAATAACTATTTCAGCAGCGGCAGGTAGGGGTTCGTTTGTACGGGATCATTGCCGGCGCCCGGGACGCGCGCCGCCCACAGCAAACCGCGCTTCACCAGTTCACGTGCCTGCGGCACGTTGAAGTCCTCCGCGGTGTGACCAAGGGTAATGTTGAAGATTCGCCCTTTGCCGTACAGTTTCTTCCAGACAACCGGCATGACCGTACCCTCGATCCAGGGCAGGACCTTGCCTGAGAATGTGGTGGTGGCCAGCACTTCAACATTCGGATCGACGAGCATGTAATACTGCTCGGAGTGCATCTTGAAATCCGTGAGTCCTTTGGTAATGGGATCGTCATGATTCGTGATGTTAACCTCATAATCGATGATGTTGCCGGGATGGGCTGCCCAGGACCCTCCCACCATGAACTCATACTCCGTACTGCTTCGGAACGAGTCGGCGATGCCGCCATGCCATCCGGCAAATCCTACTCCCCGGCGGACAGCAGCCAGCAATCCCCTCTCCTGTTGAGGCGTGATCTGTCCCATGGTAATTGCCTGTACGATAAGCGCCAGCCTTTCCATTTTTTCTGCATCCAGGTACGAATCCAGAGATTTTGTGATCTCAACCTCAAATCCCTGATCCTCAAGCCAGGGTGCAAAAATATCGATACACTGCCTGGGTTGATGTCCCTCCCAACCTCCCCATACGAAGAGAGCTTTTTTCTTTTCCCCGGCATCCTGGGATTTGGCGTCTAGAGAAAAAGAAACAAAGGTAACAACGGCACCTGCAAGCAGCAACATCACCAAAGCGAACTTAAAACCGACAGCTTGTTTTTTCATGATTTTTTTGAGGTCCTCTGATATCCAATTAAAACAATAGAATCCGTGGCTGTCCCTACGGTTGCAGCTCGCGGATCCAGATATTGCGATACCTGACAGGGTTCCCATGATCCTGAAGCGAAACAGGCAACTTGTCGGCGTGTGCTTTGTAAGGCGGCCGCGCTTTGTGCGCTGTCGGGCCGGTTAATTCCTGATTGTCATGAACCAGAATGCCGTTGTGAAACACGGTCATGCGCGCCGGTGAAAGCACCTCGCCGTCACCGTCAAACCGCGGGGCACGGAACAGGATGTCGTAGGTCTGCCATTCTCCGGGCTTCCTGCAGGCATTCACCAGCGGCGGGTACTGCCCATAGATGGCAGCCGCGGAGCCGTCAGCGTAAGTCGCGTTGTCATAAGAATCGAGCACCTGCACCTCATAAATTTCCATGAGAAATACGCCGCTATTTCCCCGATTCTGACCCGATCCGGTCGGCGCCGATGGTGTCGCCCATTCCACGTGAAGCTGACAATCGCCAAATGCGCGTTTCGTTTTAATGGATCCGGATTTATCGACTGCTTCTACATATTCACCCTTTACCTGCCAGCCGGCCGGCGCGCCCTTCGCATCCGTCCATTGCAGGAGATCTTTGCCATTGAACAGCACGACAGCATCCGACGGCGCCGGCATCGATGCCTGTGGCGGACCGGGATCGACAATGGGCGGAAGCGGGCGTGTCTCGTCGTGGATCCGCCACTTCTTAAGCTCGGCGGCGCGACGATTCGTTTGGGCGGCAACCGACAGTCCGAGAAGGCTAATCACCATTGTTGATAGAATCACAGAGATCATTACTTTTATCATAATCCCTCCTGACAAAGTGTAGGCTACGAATCCTTATGAGAAATGTGGGTTATACCTTTTCCGGCACCACAAACGGTTCGCGATAATTTCTGCTCAACAGCATATTGGCCCAGTCGCTGTAATCGTTTTCAAATCTTTCAGACCGGTCATTCCAATTCAGAGTGGGCCCTATGGTAACGGGATTCCCGGCAAGGTCGACGCCATTGGCCTCAAGATGAGCTAACGTCCGATCAAAGGTTTCTTTGAGCATTTCGTTTTCAGCTATCGTGCTGCGAATTTCTTCGACGGATTGCCGTTTTCCCAGCCGGTAAGAGATATTGGCCATGTGGCAGAGAGCGGCGGAGAGGTGCCCTTCGCTGATGTCGGCACGCAGGTCTTCCGGTTTGCCGCTGCGTATCGCTTCGATGAAATTGATGTGATGCGTCCCGCCGCCGTCACCCGGGAATTGATCCATCTTGTTGCCGTCATTGTCGTAGGTCCATCCCCCTCCGCGGCCGCCGGCGAAGTACCCGTTCTCGCACTGGATGATGATTCCGAAACGAATGCCCCGATATTGGTCCGTCCAGTTGTCGCCCTTTTTGATAGGCAAACCGCGCACTTCGTATACAACCGGGATCTCCTCATAATCATAAAAAGCGATCTGGGTGTTGGGTGTTTCGCCGTCGTCATCGTAGCCGAACCGGCCGCCCAGGCTGATCACGCGGCGCGGCAAACCGGAAAGCCCGACGATCCAGCGGACATCATCCAGCACATGGCCGCCGAGGTTGCCGATTTCACCGGTACCGGTCGGCCAGCACCAATGCCAGTCGTAATGCAAATTCTCCCGCATTAAGGGAGTCATGGAGGCGGGGCCCTGGAACAGGTTGTAGTCGCAGGTTTCAGGAATAGGCTGCGGGCCGTTTACTTTACCGATGCTGGTGCGTATCCCGTAGGAAACAGCTCTGGCATATTGAACTTTGCCCAGCGTTCCCTTTTTAAAGTGTTCGGCAAAGGCCAGCAGGCCGGTGTCGGAGCGCTCCTGCGAGCCGACACACACAATCCGGTTGTATTTCCGGGCGGCTTCGACCATCTTCCGCCCTTCCCAGATGTTGTAGGAGGCCGGTTTTTCCACGTAGACATGCTTTCCCGCCTGGCAGGCCCAAACGGTCATCAGGCCATGCCAGTGATCCGGAACGGGAAGAACAACCGCGTCGATGTTTTTGTCATCCATCAGATCGCGATAATCGACGTAGGTGTCTACTTTCACGTTACGGTCCCGGAGTTTCTTGACTTCGCGGTCGAGGAAAAAGGTGTCCGCATCACATAGCGCCGCCACCTGGACGCCGGGAATTTGGCCAAAATACCCGATGTGCTCGACCCCCTGTTTCTTGACACCCACAATCGCCACCCGAATCCTGTCATTGGCGCCGACAACCTGCGACCGAACGCTTCGCTGCAGCGTTGAAACTACTCCTGCTCCGGCCAGGGCAGCGGCAGAATTCTTGATGAAATTTCGACGGGTTACATTTTTCATGATCCTGGGTCTCCTTATTTATTAAAAATAAGATTACTTATTATTCATCTCCTGCAATTACACCATTGGAAACAGAAGCGACAACAGGAATGTAAATCCGAAGCCTATCACTCCAATCGCCGCCAGCATGATTGTCCATGACTTCAAGGTCTCGGTCTCGGTAAGCACTCCCATACGTGAAACGATCCAGAAACCGCTGTCGTTCATCCATGATCCGACCAGGGATGCGGTTCCGATCGTCAGGGCTAAATAAACCAGGTGGCATCCCAGCATATCGGAATTAATTCCCATTGCGGCAAACATTGCCGAGGCCGTAATCATCGCTACCGTACTCGAACCCTGGGAAAACTTGAGCATAGCCGTTACACCGAATGCCGCCAGCAATATCGCCAGGCTGACCGATGTCGAATCCTGCTTAAAGGACGACACAATCGCGTCCCGCAGGCCTGCCTGTTGCAGCATGGCTCCAAAGGCGCCGCCCCCTGCTGTGATGAGTATAATAACCCCTCCGCTCATGAGTGATTTCTCCACCGTTTGCGAAAGGATTTTGAGCGGCATCCTGCGCTTCCATGCCAATAGGACCATGGCAACGACAGCAGATAACAAAAGCGCCAGATTAGGACTCCCCAAAACCGCGGTCACATCCGCCATGCGTTGAGCCGGGCGGGGTCCATCCAATGTGCGGGAAAATATTTCGGCAGCCGTCAGATTTCGGGCCAGCCGCGACGCCTCCCCGGCATCGGCCATGATTCCGGACTGCAAAAGACGCTGCGCAAGCTGTTCGACGTTTTCAGCGTGAGCCCCGGCGTCTGCGTTTATCAGGTCCTGCGCCAACTCTCTGCCCTCATCTGCATCCATCGCGATTCGTTCGTTGACAAGATTGGAACTCAACCGGTTGACGGTTTCGGAATCGGCGAAAACATTGGCGACGGTATGTGCGGAAATGAGCAGCACCGGAAGCAGGATCGGCGTCAGGGAGAGCCATAAAGAAGGCAACTCTTCATCGCTCAGGGATTTGGATTCCGATTCCCCGGCGTAGGATCGCATCGGAACCGGGACCCGGCGATTAACCAGCTTACAGACGAATAAACCTGCAATGGCCGCGGGCAAAGCGACTATTAAACCCATGAGAATCATGAGGCCTAAATCAATATTAAAGGCGGTAGCGATAAAAAGCGGGCCCGGCGTAGGCGGGACCAACGTGTGAGTCAGTGCCGCTCCGGCGCAAATCACCATGATATACAACATATAGTTTTTTTGAGTACGGCGGTACAGCGACCGAGCCAGAGGGACCAGCAGGTAAAAAACCGTATCAAAAAATACCGGCACCGACAGAATAAATCCGCTTCCCATTAATGCCCAGGAGGCGCGTTTCTCGCCCAGCACCCTGAGAAAGGAGCGTACAATTCGATCCGCCGCTCCACTCTCCATCAGACAGGTTCCAATCACCGCAGCCAGTGCGATTACAATCCCGATGGATCCTGCCACCGATCCAAAAGCCTCGGCGACCCGGGTGATCTTTTCGGACAACTCCCCCGGAGCCAAAAGGCTGACCAATATGGCGGCCGAAATTAAGGCCATAAAGGCATTGACCCGCAAAACCACGATTAAGCCGATGACGGCGATTATACCCACACACAGGATTAACAATGGATTCATAACCTTCCTCGTTCAGTCACAGCCTGCATTTCTCCATACCTGTTTTGATCTGCCGCCGCATCGATCCGGCTAATCGGGCAGCATATAGGGCGGCGTAACAACCAGTTCCGGAACCACTGCCCGGGCGGGAAGCCTGGCCACCATGATCACGCACGCCGCAATATCCTCCGGTTGCAGCATCCGGGCGCGTTTTTCGGGAGGCGGCGGTGACGGGCGCTCATCAAGGATGGGGGTATTGGTTTCACCGGGATAGATGTTGGTGACCTTGATGCCGTTGGCCGCCTCTTCCAGATTGGCAAAGGTCCCGAGCGCGCCGGTGGCGAACTTGGACACGCAATAAGGCACGCCCGCCATCGGCATAACCCGAATGCCGGCTATCGAGCAAATATTAACGATCAACCCCGATCGTTTCTCCCGCATGACAGGCAAAGCATAATGCATGCAGTTAAACGTGCCGGTGGTATTGACCTGCAGAACCCGGTCAAAATCGGCGGGATCAATATCGGCCAGCATGCGTTGGGGGACATTAATGCCGGCACTGTTAACAAGGATATCGATAGTACCGAACTCCTGCATGAGCCAGGCAAACAGATCGGCGACCTGATTCCGGTCGGTAACATCGCAAACGCGTCCGTGCAAAGGCAACTGCACTTTTGATTCAGCGATTGCCTTTTGTATTCCGGCTTCAGAAAGATCGGTTATTACCGCAATGCCGCCTTCATCGGCAAAAGCTCGAGCGATAGCCAGCCCCATTCCTCCGGCTCCGCCGGCCACCAATACAACCCTACCGCTTAAATCCATGCGTCATTCTCCTTATTATCGGTGATCTCCAGGCCACGGCACCGCTGCCGGCTAATTTCATAAAAGCTCGTCCATTAACGGTTGAATTCTCCAATCCTCCATTTTGGGTACAAGGACGATTGACGGTTTTACAGCTATTGATCCTATTGGGTGGGTGAAGCATAGCATTGCCCAAAAGATAATGCATCATCCTTTACAATTCAGTGTGCAAATTTGTTCGGATTACGGGTAAGATAAGGCGCGATCGGATAATGCCAAACTTCTTTACCAGGCAAACACACGGAGGTGTTTCCCTAAGGAGATACAAAATCATATGACCGTTTATGGAAATGCCTTGATTTTGACCATGGCATGGATATCGATCCTGACACCCTTGGGTGCCGGACAGGATTCGGACAAAGAAGAGCTTCAGTTGCAGCTTCCCAGGCCCATGTTTATCGGGACACCCACGAATATTTCCAGCCCGAACCTGGAAAAGGTTACCGGCAAGAATCGCGAACCCTTCTACGTTCCCAAAGGCACAGTGCTGCTTTCCTCCGGCAAGCCGGTCACTTCCAGCGATCCGATGCCCATCATCGGCGAACTCGATATGATTGCCGACAGCTATAAAGAGGGCGGCAGCGGCTATTTCGTAGAGCTTGGCCCGGCAACCCAATGGATACAGGTCGATCTTGAAGCCTCCGCCTCCCTTCACGCCATCCTGATCTGGCATTATCACAGCCAACCCCGGGTTTATCGAGACGTTATCGTCCAGGTGGCCGATGACGAAGATTTTCTTGCCGGCGTGAAGACTGTATATAACAACGACCACGACAATACTGCCGGATTGGGAGTCGGCAGGAACAAGGAATACATTGAAACCAGCGAAGGACGGCTTATCGATCCCAAAGGCATTAAAGGGCGATACGTCCGGTTTTATTCCAGCGGCAGTACGGCCAATGATCTGAACCATTACATCGAAGTGGAGATTTACGGCACGCCAATCCAATAAGCAGCGGAATTTGCTTCAAAGAACGCAGGATCCGTTCATGAATCGCTATTGAACAAAAACGGGATTTCAAAAAGCACAGCGGATGTATTGCATCCGATCCTGTCAATGTTCCAGAGCTGTTTGTATTTCGTCTTTGTACTTTGTGATAGCATGGGCGGATATTTTAATACAAACATAAATCCGGCTTTAATGTATCAATACCAGGAGATTCAATTATGGGTCATTCCAGAATCACACGGCGTCAATTTATTAAGGGTGCTGCATCCGCAGGAGTTGTGCTGGCTTCGACGGGCGCCGCGAGCATAAATACTCCGGCATCAGTCAAGACAGCGACCGATCAGGTTACGCTGGGTGCGACCGGAATCAAGTTGACCCGTGTTGGTATCGGAGGAGGAACGCACAGCGATACGGTACAGCGCGGGCTTGGGCGGGATAAATACAACGATCTGATCAGGTATGCTTATGAACGGGGCATTAGATACTTCGATACAGCCGACACCTATGGAACCCACACATGGGTGCGGGATGCAATCAAGGGATTTCCCAGGGAGAAGCTGTATATCCAGTCCAAGATTTCGTACGGTCCGTGGCTTGGAAACAAGGAAACTACCATGGAAACCCTGGACCGTTTTCGCCGTGAATTGAATATGGATTACATCGATACCGTACTGATCCATTGCCAGATTGCTCCCGATTGGGACGAACAGAGCAAGGCGCTCCGGGACGATCTGGAAGAGGCCAAGATGAAAAAGATAATTCGGGCTCACGGCGTGTCCGGCCATTCCCTTCCGGCAACCACGAAAGCCGCCTCCATGGATTGGGTCGATGTAAACCTTGTCCGTATCAATCCGCAGGGCGTCGATATCGACAACCCCGAACTGACCGTATATGGGGACAGTGATGAATCGGATGTTCCGGCAGTTGTGGAACAGATGGAGATTATGCGGAAAAACGGACACGGCATCATAGGCATGAAACTGTTCGCGCAGGGAAAATTTACCGATATTGAAGACCGCAGAAAATCCCTGACCTGGGTCATGCAGTCCGGCCTGGTCGATGCCGTCGTGCTGGGTCTCAAGAGCAGGGAGGAAATCGATGAGGCCTTCATGCATATAAATAACGCATTTAGAAATCAGGCGTAGAAGGAGGAATCCATGATCTCAAGAAGACAGGTTCTTGCGATGGCAGGTGCGGCCTCCGCCTGGTCGGCATTGAAACCTGCCGTTGAGGCGCAGACCGCTCCGCAATCCGTCGGCACTCCGATTGCCGTAAAAGGACCCATGCGTATGGGAGCATCCCCGGCCGCTTTCATGGGAGCTTTCATGGGGGCCAGAACCGCCAATAAACCCTTTGATATGATCGAGCACTGTCACAACCTGGAACTGGGAGGCATTCAGTGGAACCCCCCGTCAACCGATTCAAAAGAGATTAAAGCATTCCGGCAGCGGCTCGAGAACTACAACATGCACCTCGTCACCGATCCGAACCTTCCGAAACAGAAATCCGACGTGGCTGACTTCGAAACTCAAGTCAAAGCCCACAGGGAAGCGGGCGCTTCCGTATTTCACGCCGCCCTGACCGGCAGGCGCTACGAAGACTTCGACAGTCTGGAGCCGTTCAGGAAAATGTTCGAAGGCATTAAAAGATCGGTGGAGTTAGCGGAGCCTGTTTTGCGCAAGTACAGGATCAAGCTCGGCATCGAAAATCATAAGGGCTACCGTTCCGCGGAGCAGGCGGAGTGGCTGAAGCGCCTCGGCAGCGAATGGGTCGGCGTTTGCCTGGACTTCGGAAACAATATTTCGCTGTGCGAAGATCCTATGGATACCGCCCGAACCCTCGCTCCCTACACTTGCTGCGCGCATATAAAAGACATGGCTGTCGAGGAGTACGACGACGGGTTTCTCCTGTCCGAAGTTCCTTTTGGAAAAGGCATCGTGGACCTGAAGCGGATAGTCGGAATGCTGAGGGAGAAAGATCGCAATATGATTTTCAACCTGGAGACGATCACGCGCGATCCTCTGAAAATTCCGGTATTTACCGAAAAATACTGGGCGACGTTCGACGATGATTACAGCCCCCTGCCGGGAAGAGACCTGGCCGCCACCCTGAAATTGGTGCGCAAGAATCCTCCCAGGTTTCCGACACCGCGAACCACCGGAATGACTCCGGAAGAGCAGATGAAATATGAGGACGGCATAAATCGGGAGTGCATTGCATACGCCAGGGAACATCTGGATCTCTAATGGATTAGCTGCAGGGTGCCCGGCAGACGCCCGTAAAACCCTCAAAATTCGAGAATCCTACATAATTTCGGGACAGGACTATGGGAGACAATCCGTATTTGAACTGGTTGGCTGAAGAAACGGCGACAGTCTGGTGGCATGATTCGGCCGATCCGGGCGAACTGCGGTTAGCCATGGGACGCGGTGCTCTTGGAGTTACGACCAATCCATTCCTGAGCTGTGCGGCGTTTCTAAAAAACAGGGAACTATGGGCTGAAGAAACGGCTGCTATTGTCGCGAGAAGACTCGATCCTGAGAGGAAAGCGGAAGAATTGATGAGGATGGTGGTAACTCCTGCAGCGGAACTGTACCGGAGTTCTTTTGAAAAAAGCGGCGGTAAGACCGGGTATGTGTGCGCCCAACTGAATCCCTGTCGTACAGGAGATCGCGATGCCATGATGGCGATGGCCCGGCGTTTTCACGGTTGGGCCCCGAATATTGTCGTCAAATTGCCGGCGGTGGCCGCAGGTCTCGATGTGCTGGAGAACTGTGTTGCGGAAGGCATTGCCGTCATGGCGACAATCAGTTTTACCGTCTCCCAGCTTATTGCCGTAGCCGAAAGGAACCGGGCCGGTATCCGACGTGCGGCAGGCAGCGGCATCCGGCCGGGAAAGTGTTTTTCTGTAATAATGATCGGCAGGCTGGATGATTATCTTCGTGAAGTGGCCGGAGCCAACGGATCCGGAGTGGCTGAATCGGATATCCGGCAGGCCGGGCTGGCGGTTACCAAGCAGGCATGCAGGATATACCGGGATCGCGGGTACGAATCGGTTATTCTTATTGCTGCACTGCGCGGGACCTATCACCTGACAGAACTGGCCGGGGCGGACATAATCGCATCTCTATCTCCCGAAGCGCAGGAATGGTTCTATGCAGAGGATAATCCCAGAGAGGAACGATTTGAGAATGAAATCCCCGCCGGGACAATTGACAGGCTTCGGACGCTTCCCGAATTTGTCAAAGCATACGATCCGGAGGGAATGGCCCGGGATGATTTCATTTCCTACGGCGTCACGCAGCGCACCCTGGGCCAGTACACCGAAGCCGGATGGCGCCTGCTTGAGAACTTCCGTTAGCGCCTGAATTGACGCATTAGTAACCACAAAAAAATAAACCGCCAAGACCGCGAAGACCGCTAAGAAAATATATTTGTGGGTTTCGTGGTTATTGTTCACACCGGATCATGTGCTGGATTCCATCCTTGATGCGTGGGACTTTCCAGTTAATGAGCCAACATTTTTTCTTTGCGGTCTTTGTGGTCTTCGTGGTTCAAAATACAAAACCCAATCAGCCCCATTTATTTACAGGCACCTCCGGAATCGGTGCCCGATTTTTCTCTCAGACCGTTCAAGTCAGGTTTAAAATCCTTCAGGCCTGATCCAGAAGCTTTCGGTCCATTTTCCGAATGCGGGAACAACCTGCAGATCGGGATAATCCCCGGCGTGGTTTAAATTCATCCCGTTGGTGACGCCGGTCATGGGTTCGATACAGATAAAATTCCAGGCCTGACCTGGAGGCGAGGCGGGTTGCCAAATCTGTGCAACCGGGTATTTCGGACCTAAAATAACGTCGATCCGTTTTTTGTCCGCCTCTATCGAAAACGTAGCGCGCCCTTCCGCATCGAATTTCATGTCTGTAAATCCATGATCCAGTGTGCGGTCCTTCAGGGGAAGAGGATTGGGCAGATCCAGGTCCGTGAATACCCCGGTCGGTATCTGCCTTTCATCGGTAACGACTTTTTTTCGGACAGGCAGGTGAAGGATCCATCGGTCGCGCGCGATGCCCGGTATAGTGAAGTAAGGGTGAAATCCGATCAACAGCGGCATTGCCTCGGAACTCAGGTTTGAAACCGTTGTCCGGACTTCCAGGCTTCCGTTTGATAAACGGTAGGTCATTTCATACTCATGGGCAAACGGCCATTGGGCCAGCATATCGGGGTGCTTCCAGAGTTCAAGCCTGCCGGTTACAAATGCGGAGTCCTGATCCGCTCCCACCTCCACTATACGCCACAGGGTTGAATTCATGATCAGGCCGTGAATCGGAAGGCCGTTCTCGTCTTTCCAAAAATTTCCCAGATCGGAGTTGAAACTATATCTTTTGCCGTTGGCCCAGAAGCCTTCGCTGTCGAGACGATTGGCCCAGGGCGCCATGAAAGGGATTCCATTCCGGGAAACCCTTTTAAGAAAATCGGATGACTCGCTGTCCGGCATGTATAGAACATTTTTCCCGCGGACTTTCATCTCAAATGCCCGGTATCCGTGCGATGGGAGAACAGATACTTCCATTTCTCTGGTGGCGTCGATCATGCGGACGACGGGAATTCCGTCTATAGCCAGCTGTTGAACGGAAAAACTCGGTTCTGACGGAGAAACCGCGCTTGCAGGATACTCCGGCGAAATAAACAGCACAAAGATGAAGAATAAAGATCCAATTTTGCATTGCATGAATTTATTCATAACGGAATCATCTTACAGCAGTTTCCTCCGTTTCGAATCCGGAAACTCCGGTTTGATTCTGCGAAGACGCAAAGAAATTACATATAAATACTTTACGGCTTCGTCTTTGCGTTAATTCTTTTATTCAAAGCCCGACTTAAAGAGTCCCAGGCCAGTTAAATGAAAATCGACCGGGTGTTTTACTTCCAACTGGAATTTGAATAGAATAGCCTTTCTGTCTTTCGGCGAAATCCTAAAACCCGGATAATTCATGAAGGTTCGCAGGCGGTGAAGACGGGCGTGGATACAAGGCGTGCGACCGAGGGCACCACAGGCGTACTTGAACAGTACGTCGAGGAGTCCGAGGGAGCACAACGCGGCAGACATGCCCGGATCCGCCGCCGTAGTAGAAGCTTCATGAATTATCCGGGTTAAATACAAGCGAGTGCGAAATGCCCTATCAAATGCCTATCAAAATGAATATAAACAATGGCCGCAGCGGACCCTTCCGTTGCGTTTATTTCTGGGTAGTCTTCATGTTTGCCGCTTTATTCATCGTACCCCTCCACGCGCAATCTTCCGTTGTTGCACCGGGTGCAACCGTAAAGCTTCTGTCTTCCGGTTTTGAATTTACCGAAGGCCCAGCCTGTGATTCGGACGGCAATGTCTATTTTACCGACCAGCCGAATGATCGTATCCTGATATGGAGCGTCGAGGGCAAACTTTCGACGTTTATGCAGGGAAGCGGCCGTTCCAACGGATTGAGTTTTGACTCATTGGGCAACCTCTGGGCGTGCGCGGACGAAAAGAACGAGCTCTGGCACATTTCTCCTGGCGGCAAACCTACCGTAATGGTGAAGGAATACAACGGGAAATTACTCAACGGTCCCAACGATGTCTGGATCCGCCCGGACGGGGGACTCTACTTCACCGATCCATTTTTCAAGCGCGAGTATTGGAACCGTGGGGAGAGCGAACAGGATGCAAAAGGCGTCTACTATCTGGGACCGGATCGAGAAAAGCCGGTCCGGGTTGCGGATGACCTGATTCTGCCCAACGGGATCATCGGCACACCGGATGGAAAAACTCTTTATGTTGCGGACCTGGGAGGGCAGAAAACCTACCGCTACGCTGTCCAACCGGATGGGACCCTGTCGGGAAAGAAGCTTTTTTGTGAAATGGGTTCGGACGGCATGACGATTGACAGTGAGGGCAATGTCTATCTGACCGGCAGGGGAGTGACCGTTTTCGATCCTTCCGGGAAACAGATCGAGCAGATTATGGTCGATACCATGTGGACGGCTAATGTGTGCTTCGGCGGCAAAGACCGCCAAACGCTTTTTATTACGGCCATGCAGAATCTGTTCGGACTGCGGATGCGCGTAAAGGGAGTTGGCAGTCAATAGGAGTACGGGGCCTAATAATAAAGAACGGGTGACGGGAAATGGCCGGGCAGCGCGAACCTCCAGGAATTCATGCCATCGAACTCTTTATTATTATATTCCAGAACTCAATACCTTATTCATACAGATCCGTATGAATCAACTTAGGAGCATATAATTTCATCCAACTCGGTATAATATTACCAGTAGTTCTCAAGTCGAAGAGAAACTGTCGCTGCCCGCGCCCGAACATAGGATAATGGATGATAAGAAATTCAACTCCATACAAGATCCGTTGGCCTTTTCAGCGTCAGCAGGCCAAGTTATGGAATTCAAATCTTAAGGAGGTTTTATGATCCGCGTAATTCTCAGTATGTTGGTTTTGCTGAGCAATGCTGCATTTCTTCATGCTCAGGATAAATGCACTCGAGCGATGCTTCAGGAGGCGGCAGCAAGCTATATAGCCGCTCAGGAAGCGGGAGATCTGTCGAAGATGTCTCTTGCCGCCGAGGTGAAGTATATCGAAGATATGAAAGAGACCACGAAGGATAAGGGTCTCTGGAATTCTGCTCTCCCTATTGCGCTTCACCGCAGTATTTACGATATTGGACGGTGCAGGACATTTTCCGAAGTGATCGTTACCGAGGGCGGTCATCCTTATGTAATTGGAACCCGCTTGAAGGTCGAGGATGGAAAGGTTTCCGAGATCGACAGCCTGGTTACCGATGAGCACGACTGGCTGTTCAATGGGGAGGATTACCTGAAATATTCGAAGGCGGAGGATTGGCGCGTTCTTCATGTCGATGAACGCGTAAGCCGGCAGGATCTGATCGATGCCGGCAACCAGTATTTTGATTTTGTGTTTCTGGATCCTGGCATCAAGCCTCCATGGGGAACTCCATGCGCGAGACTGGAGGGAGGCATGTATACAAATCCCGACGGCAATGACAGAGACAACTGCCAGGTCTCCGCGCCCATGCAAGGCGGAGGAATGTTTGTTGTCAACCGAACCTTTGTCGTTGATGAAGAGATGGGGGCGGTCAATGTCTTTTGCCGTTTCGGCGGCGCGGAAGGCATGCCCGATTCCCATTTGTTCTATCTGGTCAATGGGAGATACCGCTATATTCACACCCTGAGTGTGAATCCGTCCGACGAGCCCATCGACTACTCCGGCTTCGAGACTCCGGGGGAGGAAGAATAAATCTATGGCAGAGACCCAAGAGGCGCCATGAGGTCCATGGCGCCCCGGCGTCTTTGCATTAAGATACAGGAGCGCCTGCCCTCCAACTGACACGTATCCTTGAAATCACAGTTTGTGACTTCAGGCAGGCGGGGATTGCGAAGAGCCCAAACCTTCACCGAGCATTGAGGAGCCGGGCTCTCATCTTGGCGCGAGCCCTTAGTTCATGGAATAGGCATTTCCTGTTCCAAAAGTCTGTTCACTGATAAGGAAACTCAGATTTATCTTTTCCTCTCCGCCTTCAGGCCAGAGCTCGGCATAAAACACCTGACCGGAGAAGCAGCCGAGTACCGACCATTCTTGTTCCGTTGAAACCAGCCCTCGGTATCCATGGATAGAAATCCGCCGCTCCTTCTCCCCGCTAAAATACAGATCTGCAGCCACACCGACCACCCTGAGCCTTTCCTTTTCGGACAGGTTTGATTTCCCCGACAGGAATATAAACGCCCATCTTAATCCCATGTGCATAATCGCTTATAAAAAACAGCCCCCCGGTTCAAATCCATGTACGGGACAACCATTTTCCCGGTACCGCCGAAGTGCTGTAACAAAACACAGGTAAATACCAATATATGCCTATGGCTTTACATACTGCTCTTTGCTGCCAACAGCGATATTACATCAATCGGGTCGGGCTGGGGAGAAAAGTCAGCCGTGTTCCCTGCTTGAGATACAGGATGATGAGATTGCAAAGGAGCGGGAATCAAAGCCCGCGCCGTGGCAATTGCCTGGCTGGCGGCGCGAAAGAGCGTTACGGCCCCGATTGCAAGAGCCACCAACCTGGAGCAACTTGCCGACCTGGTGAAAGCGGTTCAATTGAAACTGAGCGCGGAGGAGATCGCCAGACTGGATTCAGCAGGCGCCGGTCTCTAGCGGCAGTAAGAAGGCTAATGAAAAATACCGGGAGCGGTTTGACCGGAGCAATGAGGTCAAAATATCGTACTCACAGCGTTTAGCGGAATGCAGATGTACGGCTTAAAATCCCGGACACCCCTAGGGGCGACAGATATTCCATATGTGTGTCACTATATTCTGCGGGTCTCGATAATGGCAGCTGAAAATACTTCAAAATTCTTTCACTTCTAAGTGAGTTGCAGGAACTATTGCTTCTCGAACACCTGAATCACACTAGTGTCGTAACCCTCAGCGTCCTTGCTGTCGACGATCCGACTAAAGCTTTTGCCGTCCTCGGAAAGAACATCCCGGCCTTTAATTGTGAACGAGCCAATAACTTCGGCAAATTCCCTGGTACGTGGATTGATTTGTTTTAACGAGATCGTATATGGCTGCGGGCCGGGTGGTGTTGACGTGACGGGATATTCGTTGCCGTCGAGTTTGGCAGTGTACTCCACATGCTCCAGTTTCCCGCTCGCATCCGTATGGTCCGCGATCAGGTGCACCGTTTCACCCTGGATTTCAATTATATTTGTGGAGCTTGGGTGGGGTATTTGTCCTCCCGGGGCTTTGGACTTGGCTGCGTTTAACTTCCATGTCCCGTTCCATGGGTCCGCAGCCATGTCTTCTATAGCCTGAATATCCATCCCAGCATCTTCACTGGCCACCTCTTCACCCTGTTGACAGCCCACCGAAAAACAGCTCAGAAAGACCAAAGGGATCAGCATGAGTAGTTTTTTCATTGTTCCTCCTTTTCGGGCCGAACCTTTTCCGGTCACGGCACCGGCACCTTTTCTTTCAATTCCTCAAACCAGTTTGTGATGATTTTGATCCTGCGGGGCGGTTCCGCCGGGGATTCTGCCCCTACCGCACGGCCCGGCCTGATCATCAGAAATCGATTCCCTTTCGGGTCGATGTCCCAGGAATTCATATTGACAGGCATGAAATTGTAGGATGTCGGCCAATAGTTACCTCGAAAAAGCTCTCTGGGTGCTTCCAGTCTGAGTGCCGGTTCCGTAATCATAGCGACCGCCATAACCGCGTCTCCGTTCCGGTAATATATTTCCCGGCTGTCCGGGGACCATTGCGGGCTGTGTCCTCCATTTGTGGAACCGGGCTACACGGTCGGTGTTTTGAGCGAATTCCTGGGGCAGCACCTTGATTGCCACATCCCGGCCGAGCTTCTGGTCCTTTGCCTGATACACCTCCCCCATTCCGCCCTTGCCAATTTGGGAGTTTATTTCGTAATGAGACAGCTTGGTTCCGGTTGAAAGTGTCATTTTTTTAGTAATGATTTCCAGTTATTAAGAACAACAATTGGCGATGCCACACGATTTTCGGCAGGGCCAACGACAAGGAACCGTCGGCCGTCGCTCGTGACATCATAATTGTTGCGTGTACGATCGAAGAGCTGAACTCCAAATAGCTCAACGGGATCTCCTACAACCAGATTCGGGGATGTCTCGACAGGTACGGCCATTATTTTATTGTCCGGCGCCAGGTAGAATATCTCCCCGCCGATCCACTTTGGCTGAGTCCCACCCTTTTTCGAGATTTTTTGCTTGTTACCGGGTTCAGGGAAGGATTGTACATAAATATCTTCCCGGCCGGCCTCATTTGACTCGTAGGCCACCCATTTGCCATCCGGGGAGAATTGCCCCCACCATTCATTGAACGCCATATTATTCAAGTAAGGCTCAGCCTTGTTCTCATCAGACAGATTCATAACCCACAAGTCATACGGATTGGGATTTTTAGTTCGGACCGTGAAGAGAACCAGTTTGCCGTCCCGTGAACAATCGCTTACATATTTATCATCCCCGGATTCATGAAGAGGTTCGACTTCCTCAGTTCCTGAAATATTCTTCCTGAATAAATCACGGGCGGATTCACGTAGCCTGGAAAACAGGAGAAATTCCCCGTCAGGCGACCATAAGGAATTTGAGTCGTCCCCCTCAAAGGATGTGACCCTGGAATAGTCGCCCGGGCGTGAAAGATTGAAGGTGAAGATATCCGGCAGCTCACCCATTGAATCAGACTTGTCGACTGCAACCAGGCTGCCGTCGGGAGAAAGTGACGGGTTGGTGTAGTAGCCTGAAGGTTCGAAAGCTTTCAACAGGGTTCCCCGGCGATCATACAACCGCAATTGGCCACGCCAATAACTATCAATCGTATATGCAAGGGTACCTGATTGAGAAACGGAGATCCCGGCCATCCCATTGAACCAACTCGTAGCAACTCCAGCCGCAAGGATTTCCTCCTGACCGTAAAGCTCAAGTGAATCAGGATCGAACCGTCGCGCCATTAAATTAGATTCACGGAAGTAAAGAAGATAACCGGAGTCGGCAAGGAGCCGCACGATCGCTTCAGTCCGGTCAAGATCTCCCTGATCGTAAAGGCCCGAAATCTCCTCGTCGGTACCTGTCGGTACTTCGCTCCCACGCAGCCGCCACCGCCAGTAAAATTCGTTGTCGCGATTCCACTCGTCCGGCTTCGTGTTGCAGAGCTTCAGTCGCCAGTTGATCAGCTCGATCAGATACTCAAGCTCGTAGCGATGTTACTGAAGAAGCTCGGCCGAAGAAAAGAGCCACTGCGGCTCGTTGAGCACCAGCTGGCGTGTAATGAACACAACATTACTTGGGAGATGGGCCACAAGCAATACAGATTGATGAAAGGGATTGCGGCCGTTGAGGCGCGGGATACCTCAGGAAACTTGCACTGGAAAATACGCTTTTACCTGCAGCTGGAACGGTGTTCGGATCAGCCGCTGGTGTTCAAACCACAGGCGGCCGTCAGCGGCGAAGGTGATCGAGTGAATGATATCCTAAGCGGTGTCGATACCGGGATCTGAAACCTGACGAATGGACGGATTGCGGCCGTCGGCAGGGTGTCGGGTCATTTTACGTGGAATGCAATCTGCAACAATGGTATTTTTAACAATACGTTGAAGGAGGTAAGACATGATCGCGCTTAAAAATGTTACCTATGTAACGGATAAAAAGGGCAATAAAAAAAGTGTGGTCCTTAATGTTAATGATTTCGAGCGGATACAGGATGAGATAGAAGATCTGGAAGACGCTCTGGAACTGGAAAAAGCGCGCAAGGATGCTACCGGCTTCAAAAAATGGAAAGATTTCGTTAAGGAAGTGGAAGCGAAAAAGGGATGACCGTGCCCTATATCGTTATCATTGAAAACAAAGCGCAAAAAGAGTTTCTCAAACTATCCCCGCCCCACGATAATTCTGTTAAGAAAGCAATTGATAAGCTTGATAAGTAGCCGAGACCTTCCGACGCCAAAAAACTCAGCGGCACCAAGGATGGCTATCGTGTCCGGGTCGGTGACTACCGCATCCTCTATACGATAAATGATCAACGAAAAGTAGTTACCATTTACCGCATTCGCCATCGTCGGGAAGTCTACAGGTAGATTGTTAATCCGAAGAATAGACTACAGTCTGAACTGTGTCCCGTACTGTGTCCGTCTGGACCACATCCTATCCAATTCAAGCCAACTCCATCCAATATTCACATACGCGTCCGTTGCGGTAAGTGCTTATTCAGTGACTTCGGCTGGTCCCACCTAAATAGAAAAGGTCGCCTGGTAGAGCCGGATCTACCTGCATTTCAGGCACATGTGCCGGCACAATGAGATCGGCTTCTGTCGCGGCTGTTATCTCTTCTATTTTTACCCCCGGCGCGGCCTCCCTGAGAACCAGGCCTTCATCCGTCGGCTCAATAACCGCCATTTCCGTTACGATCAGATTGATCCTCCGTACGGATGTCAAAGGGAGAGAACATTGCTTCTTTATTTTTGGCTGACCTTTAGCCGTATGGGACATGGCGACAATAACGCGTTTGGCTCCGGTTACCAGATCCATGGCACCGCCCATTCCCGGCAGTCTACTGCCAGGAACCATCCAGTTCGCAAGCCGCCCCTGTTCGTCCACCTCCAACCCGCCGAGAATGGTGAGGTCGAGATGACCGCCACGGATCAATCCGAATGAGAAGCAGCTGTCGATGCTGGCGGCACCGGGAATAGCGCCGACGAAACCTCCGCCTGCATCGGTAAGTGATGGTTCTTCCATTCCTGGTCCTGGAACAGACGCCATGCCGATGATGCCGTTCTCGGATTGGAAATATACCTCCATGTCTGACGGCAGATACCTGGGCACTAACGTAGGCAAGCCAATTCCGAGGTTTACCAGACTACCGCTTTTTAATTCGAGAGCTACCCGTTTTGCAATAAGTATCTTGTCGTCCATCGGTTTATGCCCTTCCTATTATGTGATGGACGCACACGAACGGGGTCGCCACGGCATCCGGGGGAATAACTCCGGTCGGGACGATGTGCTCCGGTTCCACGATGACAGTCCGGCCGGCTGTGGCCATGATGCTGTTGAAATTGCGTGCAGTCAAAGAATATTCCAGGTTGCCGCGATAATCGGAACGATGTGCCGCGATCAGTGCAAAATCGGCCGTTAATGGTTTTTCAAGCAGGAATTGCTTCCCGTCCACTTCCATTATCTGTTTTCCCTCCGCGACTACAGTACCAATCCCGGTCGGAGTAAGGATCCCGCCGAGTCCGAACCCCCCGGCGCGGATCCGTTCTGCGAGTGTACCCTGGGGGCAGAGTTCCGCTTCAATCTCCCCCTCTATAACCTGCCTCTGAGTTTCTGGATTCAGCCCGATATGGGACGTAATGAGCTTGCGAATCATCTTCGCCGCAACCAGTTTGCCGATCCCTATATCCTCAAAAGCGGTATCGTTGGCCATGATCGTAAGATTTTTCCGGCCCTGGCGAACCATTTCATCGATGAGGCGATGCGGCGATCCGACACCCATGAATCCACCGACCATAATTGTGGCCCCATCCGGAATCATCTCAACAGCTTTGGAGCAACTAATGACTTTATTCATATGCATATTAAAACCCGATCGCTGCCGCACCCTTCAGCCCCAGTATTTGCCGCATGTCCTCGGGTGTTGCGATATCGCGGTCAAACTCGTGCGCGAGGCGTACGATCTTTTCAACCAGTTGAGCGTTTGTACAGTACCTGCCTTTGCCGATAAAAATATTGTCCTCGAGACCCACGCGCACATGGCCTCCCATCATGATTGCTGTGGCGGCAAGATTGATCTCGGCAGGATAGCCGACGCCGATCACCGACCATTTATAATTCTCGCTTCCGAAAAGCCTGTCGGCGGTCTGCTTCATTACAATAAGATCTTCGATCGTCGCCGCCAGGCCTCCCAGGACTCCCAGGACGAACTGTATCCATAAAGGCGGCTTTGCGAGCCCGTTCTTTACAAGGAATCGCAGGTTATACAGGTGCCCCAGGTCATAAGCCTCGAATTCCGGCCGGACATTATTTTCGGCGAAAGTGCTGGAATAGGTTTCCATATCGCCGAATGTGTTCCGGAAAATGAAATCTTTCGTGCCTTCGACGTACGATTGTTCCCAATCGTACTTATAGTCCCCGGGTTTGTATCTTTTCGCCACGGGATGCATGGAAAAGTTGATGCTTCCCAGATTGAACGATGCCAGCTCCGGGCGATACCGCGGAATTACACGCAGTCTGTCCTGCGGAGACATGCCCATGCCTCCGCCGGTCGTAACCCCGGTCACGACATTGCTCGCGGCCTTGATTCCTTTCAGAATGGGCTCGAAGAGATCGGGGTCGGAAAGAGGGCGGCCGTCCACGGGATCGCGCGCATGAACGTGAACGGCTGCGGCACCGGCCTGACCGCATGCAATGGCATCCGCAATGAGATGTTCCGGTGTGAAAGGAAGGTGAGGCGTCTGAGTCGGGATCGTGATCGCACCTGTTAGTGCGGATGTGATTATCAGCTTGTCGGTCATGGCTGTCTCCCATGGAGCAGGCGTTCCGCCTGTTTTCCTTTAACTGTCTGAAAGTTTTTCAAATTCGGCGTTTATTTTTTACGTTTTGCAACGAAGTCCTCGGAGCCATAGCTGCCGACCGCCCTGGAGCCTCGAATTTCATCGCCCGATATTTTGCCTTTATATTCGCACCTCAACTCCTGGCCCTGTACTTTCAGCGTTTCGACAAATGATATTTCGTCGCCCTTCACGGAGCCTTCCGTTAAGTCGGATTTACTGGAATCGCTTCCCATCGTCATTTCAGCTGTTCCCGTAAGCTTTTCTCCTTCTACCTTGAAGTTGAAGTCGTAGTTCATTTCACCGATCGGGGTGGTGATAACGGCTGTCCATTGGCCTGAAATATCGGCCGCTGCGGCCGGAATGATGCAGAGAAGAACAAAAGACGCAATGAGTAAAACTCTTATTGATTTCATCACCTGGTCTCCTTTTGGAAAGTGTTAAAAACCGTATTGTGGTATTTCAATACCATAATGTGATACGCTCTGGCAACAAAGAAAGGAGGCCTTATGAAGAAGGTTGAATTCAAAAGTGCGAAACCCTATGACCCGCCGAAACACTTCGGTATGACAGCGCTGAAACTTCATGGAAAAGAGGAGACGGGAACACAACAGTATTGGATGGGGCTTTCTCACTTCCTTCCGAATGGCGGCGCAGAGATGGACGCGACACCGGCTGAAAAGCTTTATTTCGTCCTTGATGGAGAAGTGACGGTTACGACACCTGAGAACGAAACATATGTACTGAAATCCTGGGATTCATTGTATGTCGGTCCCAATGAAGCCAGGGCAATAGTCAACAATACGAACAGGCCTGCAAGCATGCTCGTGATCATTACATACAAATAATCCGGCAATGCGGGGAAAGGCGGTGGTTTTATGGAAGCGCGGGTTGATCTGGAATACGTACGAAACATGTTCAGCCTTGAAAAAAAAGTCGCAATCGTAACCGGCGGTGCAGGCGCTTTGGGGCACGCGATTGCACAGGGATTGGCCATGTACGGCGCGGATGTTGTGGTTACCGGCCGCACTCTGGAAACGCTCCTGCCGGTTGTAAACGACATCAAGGCTCTGGGCAGGAACGCCATGGCTGTCAGCTGCGATGTGTCTGTTGAAGAAGATGTAGAGAACCTGGTGCAGAAAACTCTAAAGGGATTCGGCGCGTTGGATATCCTGGTTACGGTAGCAGGCATTGCAAAACGTTTTGCCGCTGAAGAGTTTCCCATAGATGAATGGCAGCAGGTAATGGACATAAACGTTCGCGGTACATTCCTCTGCTGCAAACATGCGGGAAAAATTTTCAAAGAAAGGAAAAAGGGGAAGATCGTCACGATCTCATCCGTACGCGCTTTTGCGGGGCATCCAAGCGGGTATGCCGCCTACGGTACCAGTAAAGGTGCTGTAAATCTGCTGACCCGACAGCTTGCAACCGAGTGGGCCAAGTACAACATCAACGTCAACTCGATTGCGCCCTGTATTTTCTGGACTCCATTGACGCAGGAGGTTCTGGACAATGAGGAGATGTATAAAATTTTCATGTCCAGGATCCCCATGGGCAGGGCGGCATTGACACAGGATTCCGTCGGGGCTGCCGTGTATCTTTCCTCTCCCGCCTCGGATTTCGTAACCGGGCAGATCCTGTATGTGGACGGCGGCACGGTCGCCGGATAAAGAAATAAAAATGGAGATTCTGAAATGAGCAACAATATGAAATTAGTCGACCTCAGTCACCCCTTCGGTCCCGGATGTCCTCTATGGCCCTATTTCGAGGATATCAAAGTAGAGCGCATGCATTATCACGCCAAATCGGGTGTCCTGTCGCAGAAGATTACCACTGTTATGCACTGCACGACGCACGCCGACTCTCCGGGACACGTTGTCGAAGGCCTGAGATATACCCATGAACTGCCCCTGGATCTCTACTATGGAACCGGCGTTGTAGTGGATATCCCAAAAAAGCAGTGGGAACTGATCACGGCCGAAGATCTGGAGAATGCTACTCCGAAGATCGAAAAGGGCGACATCGTGATCGTTCACACCGGATGGAACAGGTATTGGGGAGATAACAAGAAGTATTTCTGCTACTCTCCCGGTCTCGGACGCGAAGCCGGAGAATGGTTTGTCGCCAAAGGCGTAAAAGCGGTGGGCGTGGACCAGCAGGCCCTGGATCACCCCCTGCATACGGCCATCGGACCGCACGGCCCCGGCCCGATAAATCCGGAACTGGGGGAAGAATACAGGCAGATGACGGGACGCGACATCCTGGATGATTTTCCGGAATGGGAACCCTGCCACAACCTGCTCCTCAGAAACGGAATCATGGGATGGGAGAATGTGGGAGGCGACATCGCAATGGTTGTCGGGAAACGGGTCACCATAATGGGACTTCCGCTGCGGTGGTATATGGGGGACGGATCCATCGTCCGGATGGCGGCTTTGGTCGACGAGAAGGACATCAATCCCGTTCCTCCAAGGGTTTATAAATACGGAGTTGTCTAGCACCGGAGAGCCGGAACATGGAAAAAATTTCAGTGATCGGCGCAGGGCTGATGGGACACGGTATAGCGCAGGTTTTCGCCGTGAAGGGGTATGATGTAGCGATCCACGATCCTTTCCCGGATGCACTGGCCAGTGTCCCGGAGCGGGTACGAGCGAACCTGCGGAGCCTTGGTTATGACGAGTCTTGCGTTGAGAAAATTTCCCTGCACAGTACACTCAAATCCGCTGTAGAAGAGGCTGATATTGTCTTCGAGGCCGCTCCCGAGAATATCGCGCTGAAGCAGGATCTCTTTGAGCAGATGTCGACGGCGACACCTGCCGGCTGCATTCTGGCCAGCAATACATCGGTCATCCCGATAGGACAGGTCGCTGCCCGGGCTGAAAATCCGGGCCGCGTTCTTGGGACACACTGGTGGAATCCTCCATACCTGATACCTCTGGTCGAGGTCATTCAGGCACCCTGCACGGATTTGATCCATATTGAGCAGTGTATGGGCCTTTTGCAGCGTGCAGGGAAAACGGCCGTCCACGTCAAACGCGACGTTCCCGGCTTCGTCGGCAACCGTTTACAGCACGCACTCTGGAGGGAAGCAATCTCCATTGTGGAGGCGGGAATCTGCGATGCAGAAACCGTAGATCTTGTCGTCAAAAACAGTTTTGGGATGCGGTTGCCGATACTTGGCCCTCTGGAGAATGCGGACCTGGTGGGACTGGACTTGACTCTCGCAATACACAATGTAATCCTTCGTCATCTTGAAGCCTCACCCGAACCCAGTCCTTTGCTGGAGCTCTACGCGAACCAGCAGCGCCTTGGGATGAAAACGGGCAAAGGATTTATGGAATGGACGCCGGAGTCGGCGCAGCAGGTCCGCGACCGGCTGACGCGGTATCTTAGCGATGCAATACACAGGGGAGAGTCGTTCAGGGATGGAGCGGTTAAAAACAAAATTTAAGCCCCGCGAACGGAATGGGGTGCAGGTAATTGCCCGCGCTGCCGATATTCTGCGGGCGCTGGAGGGCAGCAATGGCATGAGCCTGGGTCGGCTTGCCGAAAAAGTAGGCTTGCCCAAGTCCACGGTGCAGAGGATTATTGCCGCACTGGATTTGGAAAATTTCGTGGTTTCGGCATCACCCGGAGGTCGCCTGCGGCTCGGCCCTGCCCTGGTCCGGATTGCCCATTCCATACGTTTTCCAATCGCTGAATCCGCCAGGCCTTATCTGCGGAAGCTTTCCGAGAAAACGGGAGAAACCGTGGACCTCGCTTTACTGGATGGAAACAAAGCGGTCTTTGTGGACCAGATCCCGGGATCGCAGCGCCTTCGTGCCGTGTCGGCCGTCGGTGTTTCATTTCCACTGCATTGTACTGCCAACGGTAAAGCGATGCTTGCCGTGATGGATGCCCGGGAATTGGGCAGGATCAAAAAGCGTATTCGCCTGTCCGCTTCCACCGTGAATTCCATCCGATCATGGGCGCAGCTCGAAGAGGAACTCATCGCGATCCGCCAAACCGGGATCGCTTATGACCGTGAGGAACATTCGATAGGGATCTCGGCTGTCGGAACTGCAATTATCGGCTTTGAGGGAGAAATCGCCGCGATTACGATCCCGACACCTACCGTGAGGTTCGCCGAGAAGGAGTCCGAACTGGCTGAAGCGCTTCAGCTTTGCCGGAATGAAATAGCCGAAATCCTTTGCAGCCACCGGAAGAAGAGCCGCCCTGCTGTCTGATGGAGCTTTGCGAATTCTTTTTACGGAGGAATACAATGACTCTTAAAAGGAAAGGGATCGCGACTGTCGAAAAAATAGCTATAAATTCGGTAATGGCAGGGGCGAAGCCCGAGTACCTTCCGGTCATTATCACGGCGATAGAATGCATTACGGATCAAAATTTTCCCAATATCATATCGTTACAGGACCGTTGCCCGTGATCTGGATCAGTGGCCCTATCGTTGAAGAGATCGGGCTTAATAATGATATAGGGTACCTGAGCCCCGGATACCGGGCAAACAGCACAATCGGACGTGCTATTGCCATGTGCATGATTAACATAGGCTGGCGGGCAAACACTGGTTTTTACGACGGCCGCCGGTTCGACCAGCCGCAGGGCGGACAGTGTGCCCGGTTTTGAGGAAAGGCCCTTTATGACCAAAGTCATCCGCAGAGCTACTCTTACGAAGTCAGGACGCTGAAATCACATGGCCCCGAACGAATAAATACGGTGACAGCCACCAAAACCTCGAAATTATTCGCAAAACATATGACACTCGTCAGGCGACTTGTCCGCCGTAACCCACAGGGTGAAGCCGGATGCCCGCGAGAAATCGACTCTTTCTAAATCCAGCCAACTTACCGGGCGACACTGTTTACAAAGTCAGGAAATCTTACACAGTGATTTATCCGTCCTTCCAGCGTCCTATAATTTCCCGGACCTTGTGACGAACGAGTTCACGCGCGTCGAGGCGTTCGTGACCACTGCAGAGAAGTTCGTCATATTCCGTCCATCGGTGTCGAATCCAGGCGGCTACTGCAAGTTCAAGCGCCCGTTCTTCCAGGTTTCGCCCCGGGACTGAACGGCCTACGCGGCCGCTTCCACGCTCAGCCGTATGGCATGCTATCTTTTCAGCCTCTTCCGACGGACATCCCGGATATATCCGCCTTATTGATTGAGCCATTTCGTCAACCAGCTTTTCGTCCTGCGCCACCCGCCGCGTCGCTTCACGTTCGCGCCGGGCCATCCTCTGATCTTCGTCGCCGAGACATTCCTGTTCCGCCTTCTCGATCGCATCCGGTTCCACGAGAATTCCCTGGCGTTCATATCGCTTGCGCGCTCTTGCGAAGCGCACAACGACGGCCGACAAGCGGCTGTATTTCCGGGCGCGCCGCGTAAGAGCCGCATTTCCGCTAGGCAAAAAATCCAAATGATTCAGGTCGGCGCAATTCAGGCAGAGAGGCCGATCCTTTTCCATGAACAGAAAGTCGCCTTTGTTAAGCTCTGTTTCGCACTCGCTGCAGATCACCGATTGGCGTACGGTCTCGAATACTACGATGTCCTGCGGCTTGCTCATCTTTGCAACGGTCTGCTTGGTTTTTGCGGCCGAAAGTTCACCGGGAACGTAGCGCTTGTTAAAAAAATCTTCCCGTTCAGGATCCCCCGATAAAGTCACACGGAGAGTGACCACGTCGCCGGGTGTGTTTCGTTGATACGGAATTTTTACAGGCCTCATCCCGCGATTTCGTGCCCACTGTTGGAAATGTCCAAAGGATCGCCGTAGCTTTTCAGGGCTTCCCTGTATAACATCCTCCAGCGCCGGAATGATCCCTTTCCGCCAGCTTGTAAAATGAGACGGCGCCAGCAATCTCATTTCCATCAGCAGCTCCAGCGGTCCAACGGATCCGCTTGCCTGCAGCGCGGCATCCGCCGCCTGCTCAACCCTCTCTTTCAAATCGCCCGGTCGTTTGTTTCCCATATCATTCTCCGATCAGAGTGCGTATAGCGATGGTTGCCGAAGCGGCGGCAGCGGAGGAATCGGATGCATAGTTGCGGATCGTCGAAAAATGATCGCCCCAGTAAATAGCATGGGGCGCGCGCAGCGCCTCTTCGAGCGAGGACGGTTCTGAAAGCTTATTTTCCACGCTCAACGCCTTGCCCAGACATAAGCCGGCTTGAAGCAGAGCTTCCCGCTCTTCCTCCAGCAATCCCCCTCCGCCCAACAGGGCTGCCATTTTCAACTTGCGGCTCGCCTGACGGCGATTCTCTTGAGCCTCCCGGCGTTCCGCTTCAGTAAGTTCAGACGGCAACGCCCCGCCGGATACGCCGAGTTCCCGGACGGCGCGAGTACTCGTGGCAATTAATCCTGCTGCAACCAGGCGCTCCATCGCCTCATCGGTGGACCTGTCGATCACTTCGAGAGTCACGGGAGCCAATGGATCCGAAACATCCCTGCCGAAAAAATCCTCGAAGGGAGTCGCCAGTTTTTCGCGATACAGCGGGGCATCCCTATCCACAACCACCACTAAAACGGAATGCGGACCTTCTGCAGGATATCGCTCTTCACAACGAACATAGGCGGATCCCAGCAATTCCCTGGCCATTTCACTGAATCCAAGCCCTCGATCGACCGGCAGGGCCTTCTTTCGGGCAACGGTTGCGGCATGCTTTGGTGCAGTCGAAACAAGCTGATTCAGCCGGGAAAGGAATGCCTGCTTGCCTCCACGGAATTGGATATCACTCAGATCTCCGCGCATGTCCAGGACTCCGTCGGCAAGCGCCTGCTTACTCGAGAGGGTTTCAAGCATCCGCTGCTCGATTGTATTCTCGGAAACCAGGTGAATTACCGTGACCGGCTTCGTCTGATGTTTGCGCCAGGCGCGCGCAATCCGCTGTTCCAGACGGGCCGGATTCCAGGGCAGATCGCAATTCACAATAACGCTTGCGTTTTGGAGGTTCAGTCCGGTGCTGCCGGAATCGGTGCTCAGGAATACGCGGCAGTCGGGATCATCTTTAAACAATTGAATTTCCGCCCGTCGCCTCTGTTGCGGTACCGAACCGGTATGCAGCGCGTATCCAATTCCCATCCTATCGCAGAGATCTTTTACCAGCTCCAGCATTCGCGCCCACTCGGAAAACACGATCACCTTCACATCCCCGTTACCGCGGCATTCCTCCAGTATCTTTTCCAGCTCGGAAAGCTTGGGACAGGTGCGGTCGCCGGGATCCAGAATGTAATTGGTATCGCAGATCATTCGCATCATTGCCAGTTCACGCTGCAGTTTTTCAGATTCCTGTCGCGTCAATGGGCGTTTTTTTGCAACAGACATAAGCCGGGCAACATTGGCCTCGTGAACCGCATAGCTGTCGGCCTGCCTCGTGCTGAGAGGAACAAAATATCTTTGATCCGTGCGTCCCGGCAACTCCGTTTCGACATCCGCCTTCCGCCGGCGCAGCAGGAAAGGCTTGATGCGCTCATGCAGCTGCTTTAGGTTCCGGTAACCCGACGGCCGTCCGCGTTCGTCCAAATCATAAAACTCGCGGTTAAAGCGAAATAACGGCCCCAGGACTGAAGGATCGAGAAAAGACATCAGAGAATGAATATCGTCGATTCGGTTTTCAACGGGAGTTCCTGTAAGAACGAAAGCATAACGGCTCTGCAGGCGCTTGACCGCCTGAGCCGTTTTGGTGCTCCAGTTTTTAATGCGTTGTGCCTCATCCAGAACAATGATATCCGGTTGCAGACGTATATTTACATCAAGCGCGTCCTTCAACATCTGTTCATAGTTGACGATCGTAAAAAACGGAGCGGAATCATACAACCGCAATCTCTTGCTGCGCGACCCATAGATAAGCTGATACGGCAGATCGGTAAAACGTTGGATTTGTTCTTCCCACTCGGTTTTCAATGAAGCCGGGGTTACCACCAGAACGTGCGCCGCTTTACCCAGGCGGTGAAGGAGTGAGGATGCGGCTATGGCCTGAATTGTCTTGCCCAGCCCCATTTCATCAGCCAACAATGCGCGTTCCTTAAAAGCCAGATGGCGCATACCTTCGCGCTGATAGGGATACAGAGGCACTAATGTCTCCTGCGACGGCCATTCTCCGGACTGCACTTTTTGCTCATACTCCCGAAGCGCTTCCCGCCTCTCCTGTTCGCGCCGTCTCTGTTCGAGCCAGGGCTCTACTTCCTGTGAAATACGCAGTGAGGAAACCCGGGTGCGCCGCAACAACGCAAGAGCCTCTTCCGGATCATCGATTCGCAGAGATCCGCCGCTGTCGAAAACACGGGCCAGTGTCGGCGTCACCTTTCGGTTGAGCGCTTCGATGCGCAGCAACCCGGAAGCTATATCCGGCACTACATCCAGGCGTTCCGCGCCGTTTTTCCCGGCCCGGTAGTATAGCCGTCGAAATCGGGATTCCAGGTAAAGGAGCGTTGCCTCAACATGCTTGCAGGTCCCAAGCGCATTGATACGGAAGTCGACGCAATTACAGGAAAATCGCCGTTTGGAAACGCTGCGAATTTCAACCGAATAGGTTAAACCGCTTGAAGACTTCACGGCAAAATTCGAAAAAATCGGGAAGCGCGGATCGAGATTTTTTACTCTCAAAGATTCCGTTTGTGCGCGATAGCGGCGCCGGAAGATCTCTTCATCGTCCGTGGTTCTCCAGTTGTGCGGTGACGGCAGCTTTGTCTGTTGATCTCGTGCTTTTCTCATAATATATCCTCTTGCATTACCTTTGCGTAAAACACTCCGATGTACCGTGTTTAATGAAAATCAATGAAACGATTCGGAATTTCAATAATCATTTTCAGACTTATATATTTACATGAATTAAATTGATAGTTCTGTATAGTGTATGATATTTTGCACAGATACCTTTAAAGGGTATTTACGTAAAATAGAATACAACCATGAAAAAGAAGCTTGGAAAACTTGAAACACAGTTTTTTGCCTACATGCAGATGCGCAAGCTGAAAACCGTTCGGAATGGCGACTTGACATCTTCTTTGCTTCGTTTGGCTCCCGACCAGGAACGTAAACTGCTGAGCAGACTCTCACGCGGCGGCCTGATTGCAAGGGTACGGCCGGGATTATACCTTGTGCCTCCACAACTGCCTCTGGGTGGGGCATGGACCCCAAGCGAAGCGCTGGCATTGAATACTCTGATGGAAGATCGAAGCGGGTGCTATCAAATCTGCGGACCCAATGCATTCAACCGCTATGGATTCGTCGATCAGATCCCTAACCGTGTATACGTTTATAACAACAGGATATCCGGAGTGCGTAAGATTGGATCCGTTGTCCTGACACTAATCAAAGTTGACGACGAAAGACTAGGCGCAACCGAGGAGGTAACTCTGAATGGGGAAACTGTCTCCTACTCATCCTTAGTGAGGACACTATTGGATGCGGTATACGACTGGTCAAGGTTTGACAGCCTTCCTCGCGGTTACGAATGGATCCGCCGTGAAATCAGGACCAAACGAATAAATATTCAGGATCTTGTCAAAGTTGCCCTGCGCTATGGAGATACAGGAACCATACGGCGGATTGGAGCCTTACTCGAAAACCAGGGAGTTGATACAGCAGAGCTTGGCAAAATGATGCGCGCTCTAAAACCTTCTTCCAGCTTGATCCCGTGGATCCCGGGAAGACCTAAACGTGGAATGGTAAACCGTCAATGGGGTGTCGTCATTAATGAATAAGTTTCCTTGGATCACGGAGAAAATCCTTGATGATCCGGATTTTTTTCTATCAGCGGTAAATTTTACGGCACATAGAACAGCATTTGCGGCCCGGCTTATTGAAAAAGATTATTTCTGCAGTGTAGTATTGGAATACCTGTCATCCGCCGGCAAAGGCATTGTTTTCAAAGGCGGCACATGCCTTGCAAAAGTGCATGCTGGATTTTATCGGCTGAGTGAAGATCTGGATTTTGTCATTCCCACCCCAATCAATTCCCGCAGAAGTGAACGGAGCAAACGAACGCATGCATTGAAGCAGATCCTGGCGGAAACGCCCGATCGATTGTCCTTTCTGAGATTGGTCCACCCACTGACAGGAACAAACAACTCAACGCAATATATTTCAGTAATCTCTTATAAATCCCTGATCAGTGGACAGTTGGAAAATATTAAAATTGAAATTGGATTGCGCGAACCTCTATTGACAGCAGTACGGATGTACCCGTCAAATACAATCTTACTGGATCCGGTATCAGATCAACCGCTACTGAAGCCGGTATCGTTGCGTTGTATTTCAAAATTTGAAGCATTTGCGGAAAAATTCAGAGCTGCATTGACTCGCCGGGATGTCGCCATCCGGGATTTCTTTGATATCGATTACGCTTCGCAAAAGCTTGAAATCCCGGTTGAAGACAGGAAATTTATAAAACTGGTTAAACAAAAACTTTCAGTCCCCGGAAATTTTCCGGTGGATACTTCACAAACACGTCTGGATATTCTCCGCCAGCAACTCGATACCCAACTGAAGCCGGTATTACGCGAGAAGGATTTCCTTGAATTTGATCTGGAGCGTTCCATCCGAACGGTGCTGAAAATGGCTGGAAAAGTCGTGGGAAAATAAAATCGTTAAGAAACATTTCTTTCCCCTAACTTTTTAAAGGATCATTTAAAATACTTCAGGAATTCTTTAACAGACGGAGAGTAGTTTATTTGATAATACCCCATCTTTTAAACAGCAGGGTATAGAACTTAGGCTGTTCGAAATCCGCCTGCATAAGCTTCGTTAAATGGGTATACCCGAGTTTAATCTCATCATAGTGCCTCAGCCCTTCTACCAGGATTTTTACCTTATCTTTTGTCAGTGAAAAAATAATTTTATTTTCATCGGTCAGAGCCCGCTCCTGTTCGCCCGGATCAGGGATAGTAATTATATAATTCTGTTTACCCTCGACAAGGGGAACAAGGGAATAGATACAGGAGTCAATGGGATCGAATTCGGAGATTACATGAACGCCCTCCTTGTATTTTATTGCCATCAGCATATTTCTCAGCTGGGCGTTGTTGGAATAAATGAAAACCGCATCAGGCTCAAAGCCGGTATTCCTCAAAGGCGCCGTGAGGCAGCCGATATACTTTCCGGCTTCAAAACATGGAAATGTCATATTTTTTGCTAATTCAGGTTTTTCAAGGAAATGGCCGAGGAACTTGGTACCGGTGCCTCCCAATGCTTCCAGTATTTCCGGATCATCACCCAGTTGCAGATTATATAATCCACCTTTCTTGAAAAATTCCGGCTGTTCAACCAGCCCGTAACCGATGACAGGAGCATAACACCAGTGGTCTTCCCTCAGCATAGCCACGGTTTCACCACCGCGTCGCGAGAGGGAAAAAGCCTGACATTGGGCAAGATGCTGATTGCGATCCCTTTTGGGTCTAACCGCTTCCGCCGGAATTTCTTCTTCCCTCTGAATCATTTTTACTGCTATAGCAAAAGAATCCAGCCTTAGAATATCCTCAATTTCTTTGCCATAACTTCTGTATTTTTCTATTGTCGTCATTAGAATATTGAGATGTACTGTTGATTTACCAGCCGGTAGTGGCCCCGAACGGCGCATTTACCATTACGGCTTCAATAGAGAGTATTTGTCCGTCGACAATTTTAAACATCTCAGCCAGCAACAGGGATCGGGGTTTATAAAACCGGGTCGGCAGTTGATCAAAAGGTGTTGGAAAATATTCAAAGTTTTCCCTTTTCCCCGGCATATCAAAAACGACTATTCCAAACACCAATCCTTTTTCCTCATCAGCCATCAAAAAGCGCCGATTTCTGATTTTAGTGATGTAGGAGTATACCTTATTATCAAACTGTTCCTTGCATCCGGTCGCGATCGTGGACGGGTTATTGGTAGTCTGCGTGCCGTTTTCAAAGCGGTTGCAGTCCTTGTGAAACGGGACTATTTCGCCGGTGTTTTTTTCTATGCCTTCAAAATAACTGTCTGCGATCTTTATCAATACATCCCGAGGAGAACGCTCCGATTCGGACAGGATTCCGGCATATACGGGCCTGGGCTCTTTCAAATCTTCCGGACTGGCGAATGAAGCCTCGTCTTTTCTCGCCACAATAGTTTCAATTTCCGTGATTTTATCGCCTACAACCTTCAAGCGAACCATGAAATTAGCCAGGAGCACCGATTCCTTCACGACACCAAAAACCATAACCTGACCGACTGAGGGATCAGCCATGTACTGTTTATAGGTTATTTCTTCCGCTGTTTGAAAAAGCCCGTTGCCCAACTGAATCGCGTAACCGTTCTCGGTGATCTTAATATTATCGGCAACCGGCAATCCGGCCGGATCGTTTTTTACAAGCAAACCAAGATACCGGTCCATAACCGCTGTCAGATCCTCTGAACTCATTTCGCTGTTTGAGACAGAAGCATCCGTGCAAGCCGTAAAACAGCATAGGAAGACCAAAGGGATGAGCATGAGTAGTCTTTTCATCGTTCCTCCTTTTCGGGCTGAGTTTTCGTCGATTATGGCATCGGCACCCGATCCTTCAGTTCTTCAAACCAGTTCAATACAATCTCTATACTACGCGGATTACTGTAGAATTCATCAGCAGCATTAGTGGCAGGTCTAAGCATTAAAAATTTATTTTCGTTAGGGTGAATGTCCCACGAATATCCATCTTGTCCTCCGAATGCGCGATAAACTCCCGTAAATAGTGTCTCAGGATTTTGGGGTTCGAAATCCGGTTCTGTTTCTATAGAAACAGACATTTTTTTTGAGTCTGGACTGAAATAATACAGCTTACTGGAATCCGGTGACCACAGAGGAGTGGAACCACCGCCTACTGAAATTTTCTTCCACCAATCCTTTACATCAGGAAATGGACGGATAATAATTTCACCAAGAGATGATTCATGGGATCCGTATGCCATCCATAGTCCATTAGGAGAAATTTTAGGATTCAATTCCATATAATTTTCGCTTAGTAATAATTCATATGAACCATTCCCTCCAACGGAAACCATCCCGATATCCAATGCCCCAATCCCCGATACATGAGTTCCGACTATTCTTTTACCGTCGCGTGACCAACTAGTAGCGGCAAATGCAATACCGGAACCGGTAGGAATGCATTTCACATCGCCTCTGCCATCAGAAGCCTTCCAACATAAACTTGATTTGGCGAAATTATCCTCGCTATATGAAAAAAAGATGCGCTGCCCATCGGGCGACCATAGAGGAAAACCACAAACCTTATTGACTGTGAGTTGCTCCGGTTTTTCTTTAGCAAGATCGTATATGAAAAGATCGGACGTTTCGCCGGCGCTGATGATATAGGCTATTTTGTTTCCAGTTGGAGATATGCTGACGCCTCTATAATCGGCCGATGGAAGGCCGAGAGGCTCTTCATTCCCATTCATGTCTACCCAAACAAGCTCAGAGTCTACGGGAAACCGATCACGCGGAATATAGACTATTGTTCCCGAGCCAGAAACTGCATAGTGTAAAGTCCACAAGGCCTGATGAACGTCATTAAAAACCGGAATGGCATCACCCGTGATCTCGAGATTGTTTAAATCAAACGGGATGGTAAAAAGAGTATTGCCGGATGAAAACAGGATATGCCCCGTAGGAAGATATCGTGGAGAAGTGCCAGGGAAAAGCGGTTTGGGTTCTTCTGATTCCAATTCCTGAACTATGACTTCGTCACCTTGGCTGTATAGTACAGCCTTGCCATTGGGCAGAGCTTGTGGATAAAAAATATATTCATAGTCTACCTTTAAAAGTAAATCGGGTTTACCCCCCTTTTCAGGAATTTGCATGATGCCTTTTCCAAACTGACCAAAAACAATATTTCCATCAGCACCCCAATCGGGAATTACAGGATTACTGTCGACTATACATAAATCAGTAGGTATGCCGCCACTTATCCTGATCTTTTTCAATTTCTTTTCAGAAGGAGAATAATAGCCTATCCACTTTCCATCAGGAGAGAAGAATGGCGATTGGGCTATACCCTTCGTTCCGGGAATGATTATCGCTTGATCTTTACTGATAGAACGCAAGTAAATCCCATCTTGTGCACAGTAGACGAATTGACTGCCTTCAGGTGAAACAGCCAACAGGGGCTGGTATTCATTACTGAAATAATGATCTTTGGGCAGGTTGTAAGTTGCGTGTACAACCTGTTTCAGCTTAGTAGAATCTATAGGCTTTATTTTCCATACAATGATTCCGGCTATGACTGCTCCCAAGACAAGGGTTGCTACAAGCCATGGGATCATTGTTCGGAACTTTGTTCGGGATTCTCCTGAAGGAACCGGTTGGGCTAACACGCCGCTCGGATCGGCCAGAACCTCTTGAATATCCACCCTCGCATCGCTGATGCCGCTGTAACGGTTTTTGCATTCCTTCTTTAAGCAGCGTTCAAGTAGAAGACGGATTCGGTGATGAAGGTTTTGGGGAAGGCTCTGCCATTCTGGTTCACTTTTAAGGACAGACGCCAAAGTATCTGAGACAGTCTTTTCTGAAAAAATCTGTCGTCCGGTCAGCATTTCAAAGAGCACAACGCCAAACGCCCATATATCCGCTCTTTTATCGACTTCTTTCCCTCTTGCTTGTTCCGGACTCATATAAGCCGCTGTTCCGAGAATCGCGCCTTGTTGAGTTGCTGCTACGCTCAAGGTTGGAGAGTTCGACAGGTTCAAATCAGGCTGTTCGCCGGCGAACGCCTTCGCAAGACCGAAGTCCAGCACTTTCACTTTCCCGTCAGGCGTCACTTTGATGTTGGCGGGCTTCAGATCCCTGTGGATCACTCCCTTCTCATGGGCGGCTTCCAGGGCTTCGGCGATCTGCAGCGCAAGTTTCAGGGCTTCTTCGACGGGGATGGCACCCGTCTTGATCCGATCATCCAGCGTCTGCCCCTCAACAAGCTCCATCACAAGGAAGTTTGTGCCGTCAGCCTCTTCCAGACCATATATAGCCGCAATGTTCGGATGATTGAGGGAGGCAAGCAGCTTCGCTTCACGCTGGAAACGGGCTACACGGTCGTCGTCTTGGGCAAACTCTTCAGGCAGGACCTTGATCGCCACATCTCGCCCGAGTTTCCGGTCCTTCGCCTGATACACCTCACCCATGCCGCCCTTGCCGATTTCTGCGGTTATTTCGTAATGAGATAGCGTGGTACCGGTTGAAAGTGTCATTTTTCTAATAATGAAGTCCAGTTGAGAACGACAGTGATTGGAATGGATGCCGATTCTGTTACCGGCTTCAGAATAAGGAAACGTCGGCCATCAGGAGTCACGGCGTATTGGTCGGTTCCCATCCCTGACTCAACAATTAACTCCGTATCGAATAATTCCTTTGGCTTGCCCGGTTCCGTTTTGCTTTCCAGATCAATATCCACAGCCATCATTTTTCCATCCAAGCCTAGATAAAAAATCTGCTTCCTCATGAAAATCTGTGGGTATATTCCGGCTCAGGTAGTTCGCCAAGTGTATGATAGAGCATAACTTCCGTGACCCTGAATG
>JAFGTD010000030.1 GCA_016934295.1 Acidobacteriota bacterium | reverse complement strand
TTTGAAGAGCGGCTGAAAACGATCATGAAAGAACTCGTTGAAAATCGGGACCTGATCATATTCATTGACGAGCTGCATACGCTTGTCGGCGCCGGAAGCGCGGAAGGTTCGCTCGACGCCGCGAATATCCTCAAGCCTGCATTATCGCGCGGGGACCTTCAGTGCATCGGATCCACAACCCCGTATGAATACCGCAAGTCGATCGAAAAAGACCGATCCCTGGAACGCCGGTTTCAATCGATCAAAGTACCGGCGCCTACGGAGCAGGAAAGCATAGAGATTCTGAACGGCATCAAGGAGAAGTACGAGAGTTTTCACCGGGTTCAATACACCGATGAAGCCATTGAGGCGGCCGTTCATCTCTCCAGCCGCTATATTTCCGACCGATTCCTGCCCGACAAGGCTATCGATCTGATCGACGAAGCCGGAGCCAGGAAAAAATTGCGAACGAACTCCGTTCCTGAAGAGATTGTCAATATACAGCGCCGGATACGCCTTATTGACGGGCGCATCGAAAATGCCATTTCCGCCCGCGAATTTGAAAAAGCGGCGCGGTACCGTCTCGAAGGGGATGAACAGCAGGAAACCCTCCAGGTCATACGGGAAAGCTGGAAACTGAAAAACACCCCGCCGCTTCAGGTAACCCGTGAAGATATCGAGGAAGTCATAGCAAAATGGACGGGAATCCCCGTTTCCTCCCTTCAGGAAGAGGAAATGGCAAAGCTTCTTCGAATGGAGGATGAACTGCACAAAAGAATCGTAAGCCAGGATAAAGCCATCAACGCGTTGAGCAAAGCGATTCGAAGATCCCGGGCCGGGCTGAAATCTCCGAAGCGACCGGTCGGATCTTTCCTGTTCCTGGGCCCGACAGGCGTCGGCAAGACGGAAATGGCCCGGTCACTCGCCGCTTTCCTTTTCGGCAGCGACAATGCGATGATCCGCCTGGACATGTCCGAGTACATGGAAAAGCACTCCGTGTCCAAACTTATCGGTTCCCCGCCCGGATACGTCGGGCACGAAGAAGGAGGCCAATTGACGGAGCAGATCAAACGGAATCCCTATTCCGTTCTTCTGCTGGACGAAATCGAGAAAGCCCACCCGGATGTGTACAACATTCTCCTGCAGGTTTTCGAAGACGGCCGGCTTACGGATTCGCTCGGCAACAGGATAGATTTTAAAAACACCATCATCATCATGACATCCAACATCGGGGCCCGCCATCTGGAAAAACGCAGCCATATGGGATTTTATACAACCGAAGACTCCGACACCCGAAAGACCGAGGAATTGATCCACAGCGAAGTCAAACGCATCTTCAACCCCGAATTCCTGAACCGGCTGGATGAAATCATTCTCTTCGATTCTCTGACGGACGAGGACCTTGAAAAAATCGTAGATCTGCTCATCAGCCTGGCAAATGAAGTGATGAAAGATAAAAAGATTTCGGTCATCCTGAAGCCGGATGCCAGAAAATGGCTTGTCTCCAAGACGTGCCGGGATCGTTCCTACGGCGCGCGTCCGCTTCGCAGGGCCATTCAGAAGTATATCGAAGACCCTCTCTCCGAAAGCATTATTCAGAACCGGATAAAGCCGGATTCCGTTCTGGAAATCTTTCTCAAAGACGACGTTTTACACTACACGCACGCCGGGAAAACAGAGGACTCCGGCGTAAAACTTGCAGTTTAACCTCAATTCCGATATCGACTTGCCAAACGAAGCGACTCTGGAAGCGAAGCAACACGAACCCTTTTGAGAAATACGGGCCAGGTTTCGGAATTGAGGCCTGATCGCCCCAAAAACCCAGATACAAAAAAAAGTGAACCAAATGCGCCCGGTGGAGTCTTTATCTAAGGTTAGCCAGGATTTCTCGAGGGATTTCTGCCGCTTCGCTTTCAACAAAGAGGCGAAGCCTCGTGAGAAAAGCGGATTAAATGCCGACTCGTGCTGGATTTCGCGCCCTGTTTTATCTAATATAGAGGATCTTTTTTTTTAACGACCGGCTGGAGGTTGAATGGCTAAATCAGTAAAAATCGGGATCTGTATTCTTGGACTCCTTTTAGCAGGTCCTGTGGCCTTCGCGCAACAGTCACAATCGACAAAAATCGAAAGAATCGATATACGGGGAAACAGGCGCATCCCTGAAGAAAGAATACGCTTTTATATCCAGTCTTACCCGGGGGATACGTACGATGAAGCAAACCTGGAATTCGACCTCCGGGCGCTTTGGAAATCCAACTTTTTCGACGACATTCAAATACAGGAAAGAGACGGCGATGTCGGCAAAATCATCACATTTATCCTGAAGGAAAAACCCCTCATTCGTTCCATTGAATTTGTCGGCAACAGCGCATTCACCGAATCGGATATCCTGGACGAATTCAAGGAGATGAAAGTCGGGCTCTCCATCGACAGCCGATACGCCCCGTCAAAGATTAAATCCGCGGAACAGATTCTGAAAAGACTTTTAATACAACACGGGAAACCGCTGGGAACCGTTCGCAGTGAAATAGAAGATATCCCTCCATCCAGCGTCAAGGTTCGTTTCGTCATGGAGGAAGGGCCGACGGTACAGATCGGGCAGATCCGTTTTGTCGGAAACAAGATATTCAGCGACGGCGAGCTGAAGAAAAAGCTGGAGCTCAATAAAGAACATGGGATTAAAACCATGTTCAAGGGCACGGACAAATACCACCCCGAAAAGCTCGATATGGATATCGCCATGAACCTGGAAGCGTTCTACAAGGAACACGGCTACATGCAGGTCCAGGTAGGAAAACCTGTCGTCCGTATCCTGGAAGGCCCCCGGGGGATGATTCCGGTTATCCGAAAAACCAAACAGCAGTTTTATATTGAAATACCGGTGGATGCAGGCGAGCAGTTCCATATCGGGAATCTGGAATTGACAAATTGCGATCCTTTTAACTGCAAATTTCTTCGTAATTTCTTCGGTATGGCAGAAGGGGACACCGTCAATTTCACAAGGATTCAGGATACACTGGAAGCCATTAAGGAGCTTTATGAGGATCAGGGCTATATCAACTGGTCCTACATACCCGAACAGAGTTTTGGCCCGGACCATACGTACAACATAAAATTCGACTTCGATACCGGGAAACGGTTCCGGGTCAACCGTATCGATTTTACCGGAAATACAAAAACGCGGGATAAGGTCATTCGACGTGAATTGCTCCTGGAAGAAGGACACTTTTTCAGCAGCAGAAGACTCGACCAATCGGTATTAAGGCTGAACCAGCTTGGATTTTTCGAAACGATCGAGGAAGACGATTATGAGGTGTTCCCGGAGGAAAAGGAAGGCACCGTAGACGTCAACATCGACTTAAGGGAACAAAGCCAGCAATCCATAGGATTTACGGGAGGGGTCAGCGGTATTTCGGGAAGTTTTATCGGAATCAACTATTCCACCAATAACTTTATGGGCCGGGGCGAAAGCCTGGAATTCGCTTTCACCGGCGGGACACGGACAACCTCCTATATCGTCTCTTTCACTGAACCCTATCTGCTCGACTCCCGCTGGAGCATGGGAATTTCCGTTTACAACCGCCGCTACCGCTACGACACTTACAGCGCTTTCGGACTGACGGATCTGTCGACAGGAGATCCACTGGAGCTTTTTACGCAGCGCACAACGGGAACTACGTTGACCTTCAACAGGCGTATCGGGAGGTCCCTTTGGTCTGCCGGCGTAAGGTATTCTTTCCAGAAAATAGGAATCAGCGGCATCGCTGAAGGTTTCGAAACCTATGCACTGGGACAATTTGTCGGAATTTCAAGCGATCCCAGGTCCGCGCTTGAGGGTATCATCCGGAGTCAAATTACGCCCCTGCTCAATTATAACTCCACGAACGCTTACTTTAATCCGACGAGGGGGACAAGCCTGTATCTGTCCGTCGGAGTATCGGGCGGAATTTTTGGCGGCAATTTCAGCATGGTCCAGCCCACGGTCGAATACCGCCACTTCTTCCCGGACAAATGGCTGAGCGGCGGCCGTAACGTATTCGGATTCCACCTGATGGGACAATACCTGCAATCCTACGGTTCCTCCAGTATTCCTTTCTACGAACGCTTTTTCATCGGCGGTGAAAATTCGATACGAGGATTTGATATCCGTTCCATCAGCCCGCTGGCTATACTCTCGACCCCTTTATACGACCAGTACGGGAATCCCGTCATAGACACGCAAACCGGACTGGCCAAATCGGTGCCCAACCTTATTCCCATCGGGGGGGACACGATGGGAGTGTTCAATTTCGAATATCGCATACCGATAGCGGGGCCGCTTTCAATCGCCGCATTCTATGACATGGGATTAGCCCGCGTTACAAGAAAGGAATCCCTGGGAAGCTTCGGAGCCAGCACCATTGACATCATCGACTCCATAAACAATGCCATTCGCAGCTCTACCGGCGCTGAAGTTCAATTCGTGCTCCCTGTCGTCAATGCGCCTTTCAGATTGATTTTCGCCTTCAACCCCCAAAAGCTGGACGAAACGATCAACGTGGGCAATCTTCCCTACCGTATTGTCGAACCCTCAAGTGACATCAAATTCACCGTCGGACGCAGTTTCTAATACCAATGGTATGCACATGGCTTCGCGACAGAGTGGATAGGACCTGCATCAATACCGGACGAGCACCCGGAAAATGCGGCATCACTTGCCGAATCCGGCATCAAGGAGGAATGGCTTTCACGAAAACCGGGCACTGATTCCTCTTTGCCTGTAAGGGGAACTGTAGTACATTGCCATGCTTCAAGCGATAATTTAAAATGCCGGAGGGCAACCCGATAAATTTCAGCCGGATTAACCGGACTGATTGCAAAGGAGAACAGAATCAATGATTCGATTACTTTCACGCATTCTTTTAGCGGCTCTTTCTATATCCATAATCAGCATCTTGCCGATAGCCGCACAAAATGCAGCGGCTCAAACAGGCAAAATAGCCTGGATAAATATGGAAACGGCAATTCTAAGCTGTGACGAAGGGAAAAAGGAGTTTGCCGAAATCCAGAAATATGTCGAAGGAAAGAGCGCCGAACTGGACGCCTTGCGAAAAGAATTCGAAAACCTTAAAAATCAGCTCAGCGTCCAGGGATCGAAGCTCACGGACGAAGCCCGCGCGGACCTGGAATATGATATAAGCACTAAAGAAACACAATTACAGCGTTTTCAACAGGACACCCAGGCGGAAATCACAAACAAGCGGGATCGCGTATTTAACTATATATTAAAAAGACTCCAGCATGTGATTGAAAACGTAGCGCGGGAAAAAGGGCTTGCAGGTATAATGTGGCTTAATCCGAACCGGGACGCCTGGATCGACCCCACTCTGGACATCACCGACGAGATGGTCAAGGCATATAACGGGACCTATCCGGTCACTGCAGCCAAGGAGCCTTTAACTCCATAAGAACGCGTGAAGCCGTCAATCCCTGAAACTCTTTTTAGCGGGGTGGATGTTATCAGGCCGCGGGGCAAGGCAAAACCTCCCGCAGCCCGTAATGCTCCGCGGTTGTAGACAAAAGATTATTGGAAGATACGGGCGAGATCATCTGCCGGCAACTTCAGCCGCAGATTTAAGAGTTGCAGCCTGAAGCAGACAGCGGGGACCGCCGAGGCAATATGGATAAAAGCGATTCCGTTAAAAAAATAAATGAAATCCTCAACATATTGCCGCAACGCTACCCGTTTCTTCTGGTCGACAGAATTATTGAAACCGACGGCTCCAAACGCATGGTAGGGCTCAAGAATGTGACCATCAACGAGCCCTTTTTCCAGGGACATTTTCCGGACCATCCGGTCATGCCCGGAGTATTGCTGGTCGAAGCACTCGCGCAGGTTGGCGTTGTTCTGTTGTTGAGCGGCGACCCGGATCGAATGTCCAAGTTGGTCTATTTTTCCGGGATCGATAAATGCCGGTTCCGCCATCCTGTTGTCCCCGGCGATCAACTCATAATCGAAGTCATCGTTCTGAAACAACGGGACCGCTATTACAAGATGAAGGGGATTGCGACAGTGGATGCGCATGTGGCTGTAGAAGCAGAGCTGTCCTGCTCTGTTGTCGGTCGCACTTAATGGAACGTCAGAAGTCTTCCCCGCACTGCTTACGGTTCTGAAACGAGATTGATGTATAGTCAAACGTTGAGTCATTACACGTGGACGTATCGAACAACTTTTTAACCTTCAACGATCTTTTTGGTTTTAACATGCAACGATCTTTTTTCTTTTAACGTGCAACGTGTAACGTTCAACCTGCAACGGTATTATATTTAAATGCCCATTCACCCCACCGCTATTGTCGACAAATCCTGCGAAATTTCCAACGATGCCTCCATCGGGCCCTACTGCATTATCGGGCCGCACACTAAAATAGGGAGTGAAACCATTTTAGACTCCCATATCAACGTTCAGGGATGGACGTCGATCGGAGCACGCTGCCGATTTTTCAGCCACTGTTCGGTCGGAACAGATCCCCAGGATTTAAAGTACAAAGGCGAGCGAACCTATCTTGAAATCGGCGATGACAACATATTCCGGGAATTCGTTTCTCTCAATCGGGGAACAGAGGAAGGCGGCGGCACCACGGTCATCGGCAAAAACAATTTCTTCATGGCATACAGCCACATCGCCCACGACTCCATTGTAGGAAACCACATAATCATGGCGAACGCAGCCACTCTGGCCGGGCATGTGACCGTTGAAGACCATGCAACAGTCGGAGCATTTTCGGCCGTACACCAGTTCTGCAGGGTCGGCACGCACGCATTCATCGGAGGCTTTTCCGTTGTCACGCGCGACGCCCTTCCCTTCATCAAAACCGTCGGGGACAGGAACCAGGCGAAAATATACGGGATCAACACCCTGGGACTGCAGCGCAAAAATTTTCCCGTGCAGACAATAAAAGAACTGAAGCTGGCCTACCGGATCTGTTTTCGCTCCGGATTGAACACCGCAGACGCCCTGGTCAGGGCGAAAGAAACGGAATGGACAGCACCTGAAGTCGGAATCCTTCTTGAATTCATGGAACAATCGGAACGGGGATTCATCCGCTGAACAAAACGGGAATCGAATCCGGCTCATTTTCGAATTACGAGTGCCTCAATGGCTGATGACAAAGAAAAAATAGGCCTGATTGCCGGAAACGGCCAGTTCCCGTTAAAGGTTCTGCAATCGGCTCAAAAACAGGGGCTCCGGCTCGTCGTCGCAGCCATAAAAGAGGAAACGTTCCCTGAAATCGATTCCTTCGGATATCCCATCCACTGGCTGGGCTTGGGAGAACTGGGCAAGCTTGTCAGGCTATTCCGCAAAGAAGGGGTCAGAAAAGCCATCATGGCCGGTCAGGTCAAACACGTGCAGATTTTTGGATCCTCACTGCCGGACCTCACGATGATGCGTATGCTGGCGGGATTGAAAAGCCGCAATACGGACGCCCTTATCGGGGGCGTATCCAAAATCCTGGGAGAAGAGGGCATTACCGTAGTGGATTCCACGGTGCTGCTGAAACCCCACATGGCCCCAGAGGGAACGTTGACCAAAAGAAAATTGAATACTGCCGAAAAGGAGAACGTGGCATACGGCCGCCCTATTGCGCATAAAATCGCTTTAATGGATATAGGACAGACAATCGTAGTCAGAGATCAGGCGGTTGTGGCGGTGGAGGCTATGGAAGGAACCGATTCTGTAATCCGCCGCGCCGGAGAGCTCGCCAATAAGGACCACTTGACCGTAATAAAAGTCAGCAAACCCAGGCAGGATATGCGATTCGATATTCCTGTTGTCGGCCTGCCCACAATTGAGAATATGATCGCATCCGGAGCGACCGCCCTGGTGATAGACGCCGCTCGAACAATTATCTTCGATAGGGAAGAAATGCTCGAATCCGCCGACAGCCATAACATTGCCGTCGTCGCACTCCCGCCGATGGAGTGAAACAGACAGTCGGGGGTTCGACTTCGCTCACCCCAGGCAGTCGGCTTTGATTGAAGATTAAAGATTAAAAACAATCACCAGGTAACGCCTCATAAAGATCGATTTATAATTCCCCGAAGAGACGCAATGGACGAACGGTTTAAATAATGGACAGCATTTCATCTTTTATCGTAAATATTTCTGGAGCATCCGATGGATAAAATAAGAGTTGGCGTTGTCGGAACCGGGGCCCTCGGAAAGCACCACGCCCGGGTATACGCAGATTTGCCCGGCACCGTATTGTCAGGCGTTGTGGACATCCATCCCGGCCGCGCGCGCGAAGTTGCGGAAGCCTTTGGAACCGAGGCGTACACGGCTCACACCGATCTCTTCGGGAAAGTGGACGCCGTAAGCATCGCCACCCCAACGACGCTCCACGCGGAAATCGGCGAGCAGTTTCTGAAACAGGGAATCCATGTGCTGGTTGAAAAACCGATTGCGTCAACTCTGGAGGACGCCGACCGGTTGATCCGGGCAGCCGAGTCCAACCGTTGCGTCCTGCAGGTCGGGCATCTGGAGCGCTTCAATCCCGCCGTGGTACAGCTTCGTGAGATTGTAAATCGGCCCCGTTTTTTCGAGTTGCATCGCATGGGCTCGTTTTCGCCACGAAGTCTCGATATCGACGTCATCCTGGACTTGATGATCCACGATCTCGACATCATATGTTCTCTGGTGCCCTCTCCGGTAGCCCAGGTTCAAGCGGTCGGTATTGCAATCCTCACGGATCGCATCGATATCGCAAACGCCAGGATTCATTTCGAGGACGGCTGTGTTGCCAATGTTACAGCCAGCCGCGTATCCATGGAAAAAGTGCGCAAGCTGCGATTATTCCAGAAGCATCAATACATCTCCCTGGACTACACCCGGCAGGATGTTGCGGTTTTCAGCCTGGAGCCCAATCCCGGCGGAGGCGTTCCGGAAATCGTAAGCCGCAGGCTTACGCCCGAAAAAAAGGAGCCGCTCCGCGAAGAACTGAACGCCTTCCTGAGAGCGGTCCGGGGGCTGGAGCCTGTTTGCTGCAGCGGTATGGAAGGGCGTCGCACCCTTGTCCTCGCGCTTCAGATTCTGGAACAGGCGGAAAAGGCTCAGGCCCTTGAAATTGACAGGACTTAACCCCGTTTTCTATACTTTATCTGTTGTCGGTCCGGAGCGGATGGATGTTTGACTTTTCAATAGAGCAAAATCAGAAACAACGGCCCACGAAGCGGCTTTTTGCCTCTGCAGCGGCAAGTTGCCTCGTTCACCTGTTGATTCTGATAGTGCTTATTGAAAATCCGTGGCTGCTGCACGGCGGCATGTATCATCGATTCCGCGGCCTGATAGTTGCCCCGGACGCGTCGGAATTCACCTTTGATGACGAAGAAGGAAACTTCCGCACCGTTGCCGTTTTGAGGCCCATGGTAGCCCCATCGGCTGAAACCCTGAAAAAAAATACATACGATTGGAACAAACGGGATAACCCTGACAGCAAACCTCCCGTACGGGTTCGCTGGGGGGAAGAACAGCAGGACGCGCCGGATGAGGATAGCCGTCAATATTCCCTTGTCGGGCCGGAACTCGAAAATCCACTCGGCGGCAACGAGGATGCAACCGATCTTGCCGGCATCCAGGACGACATTATTCCGGAACCGGAAGGAGGGCCCGATGCGACGCCGCCGGAAACAGTCGGCGTCCTGGAGGAACCTGCCGCAAAAGAAGATACGCCCGGGCAGCAGCCCGAACCTGCGACGGAGGAAAAACTCGCCGCGAACACGGCCCCCTCCCGGATTCCCGATTCGATAGCCCGGTCGGAGAATCAGACGGCCGGCAACGATATAACTATTTTTGAGGACGCGCAACAGGCAATCAAAAGTCCGGGAGGCGGCCTTTTCGACACACAGGACTTTCCACTGGAAGAATACGCCAGCACTATTAAAAAGAGGGTCACGAACAACTGGTACATCCCCTCCAATCTCCGCCGCTCGGATCAATTTACAACTATTGTATTTTTTATCGATCGGGACGGCCAGAATTTCGGCACTCAAATCGTCGAGTCGTCGGGAAACAACTCATTGGACATCACCGCGCTGAACGCTATTATCAATTCCAATCCTTTCCCGCCGCTGCCGCCGGGTTTCCCCGGGGATCACATAGGCGTGAAGTATATTTTCATTCCCGAGCCTCAATGACACCTTTACCGGAAGACTCCAGAAATCTGGCTGCTTTGTTTTTGCATAGAAGAGAAAAAGAGAAAAAAACACTGTGGCATCCCCGGTTGAAGGCGCGGTCGAGAAATCGGCTGGCCCGGCTGATCCTGCTGACCGCCTTCCTCGTTTGCGGGAGCGCCTGCGGGAGAAAGGAAGCCCGTGTGGAACCGCCCCACCGTCCGGCGGATCCTTCCGAAAGCGGAAAACCATCAAAATCGCCTGTACCGTCCGGTTCTGCGGAAGCTCGTGGCGAGACTATACCTCCGCCGGACATTGTCGCGGAAACGCTTGAATCTCCTGCGAAAAGACTGGACGCGGCAAAAGGAACTCCCCTGGGCCCGACCATTCGAATCGGTCTGACAACGGATGACCGGGAAATACTCATTTCCTCCGATGGCGGTTACTACCTGAGAGAGAATCTTCCTGAAGCCTCCAGGCAGTCGGTTCGAGGAGAGATACGTGTGCGTGTGGAACGGGAGGAGGAGACAACGGGCAACGCCCCCTGCTACAGAATTCAGGTTTTATCCCTGAGAAGCCGCTCATCGGCGGAGGAACTGCGCGGAGAGCTGTCTGCAAAACACAACGTGCCTGTCATCATTAGAGAAAACGAAGATGCGACGTCGAACCGGATACGCGTTGGAGAATTTCAGACAAGGGCGGAAGCCCAAAAAATGCTGGACATGCTGAAAAGCTCCGGGCACCCCGATGCATTTATCGTTGAAGACATCCGATCGATAGCACAAACCGGGGAACCGGTTCTGGCTCTTCGGGGAGAAAACAACCTTTTCTACCTGAACCGCACGGGGTTTCTTTTTATACCCTCTTCGGATACCGGTTTCATGACCTTAAACGGAAAAGCCTATCGGGGTCTTCTGGATATCCGACTAAACGGAAACAGCAGAATCACCGTCGTCAACCAACTCAGGCTCGAGGAATACCTGCTCGGCGTCGTCCCCGCGGAATTGAGCCCTGTAACATACCCGGAATTCGACGCCCTGGCCGCACAGTCCATTGCGGCCAGAACCTATGCCCTGAAAAACATGGGGAGATATCGCTCCGAAGGATTCGACTTGACCGACGATGACAGAACCCAGGTTTACCAGGGCATGGCCGCGGAACAGGACGCCTCCGATGAAGCGGTGCGTCTTACCGCCGGTCTTTCGATCTATTACGAAGACGAACTGATCGACGCCATGTACATGTCCACTTGCGGCGGACGAACGGAAGACTTCTCGAATGTATACGGCACCTCTCCCGTTCCCTATCTGAAAAGCGTATTCTGCGCCATTGAAGGAACCCCCGATGATTTGGCGGCAACAGTCACCGGAAGGCCCGGAATTCAAGGACCGGTTTTGACCGACGATGGAATCATCGCCAACCGGGACCTGGAACTCGCCCGAATTCTGGGAATCGTCCGGCCGGACACGGAATTTACCCCGACATTCCTATCAGGGACAATGACAGAGGATGAAGCCCTCGGGCTGATAAAAAACACCCTGGAAATAATCGATAAAAACAGGAAGCCTTCCAGTTCATCCCCTGATACGCGTGCCGGATTCTTGAAATGCGCCGCGGAATCGATTTTCGGATCCGACGAGATCCAACGCAGAATCTCCGAACGCGATGCCGCCTACTACATCGGCAACCTTAAAGACGGGGATGCCGTACCGGAATCGGCACATTCCGCGCTCGCCTACCTGATGCAAAAAGGCCTGTGGTTTCCCTTCTCCGATAATACCGTCCGTCCCAACGACTCCGTCCGGCGCATTGAGGCAATATTACTGCTGCTTCGCTGGGCCGAATCGATCCGTTCCGACTTTCTTCACCATGGCGTATTCGCCGGACCGGATTCTCCGGGCACCGGAGGGGATCCCGTATCCGACCTTCAGATTAAATGGGAAGAAGGCATTCGGAAATTCCGCCTTTCGGATACGCTGCCGATATTCCGGACCGAATCCGGACGGAAGGTCCCGGTAGACAGAATAAGAATCATCGGCAATGAAAAAACGCGCTTTCATCTCAACTCCGACAAAAAGATCGATTTTCTTGAAGTCGAGCTCAATCCGACAGGAGCCGCCAGCGACCGGTATTCCCCCGTGGCAACATGGGAGGTTACCCTACCGCTTTCGGATGTTGCCCGGAAACTGCGCGGTCTTTCGGGAGATATCGGAGAATTCCGGAACATGGAGCCGGCTCGCCTCGGAAAATCCGGACGCGCTGTTGAGATCCGGGTCATCGGGAGCCGGACGTCGGGTGTTTTAAACGGATACAGGGTCCGGGGAGCCCTGGGCCTCCGGGACACGCTATTCACCCTGACGCGCAAGTACAATCCGGACGGAAGTGTGGCGGAATTCACGTTTCATGGAAGAGGCTTCGGTCACGGGATTGGATTATGCCAGACGGGCGCCTACGGCATGGCAAAAGCCGGCAAAAGTTACGAAGAGATTTTAAAGACTTACTATACGGGAGTTGAAATCAGAAAAGCTTATTAACACTACTTCATCGTCGTACGTTGCACGTTACAGGTTGAAAGTTGCACGTCAAAAACAAAAAAATCGTTGCACGTGGAGACAAAAAAGCCGTTGCACGTTGAACGTTCGACCTAAGACCTTGGACCTATAACGCGTGGTCGTAGATAGAGGGATATCCCCAGTAGATGAGTACCGGCAGGTTAAAGAACAAGAAAGCCGGAAAAGGCTTGAAGCAGAAATGTGTGTGCTGTAGAAGGGATTACCGTTTCTGCTGGAGCTGTTCCTGCGGATTCCAGATCTGCCAGGCCTGCATGGATGAAAATCTCTGGGGAATGACCTGCAACCATATCACCTGGGTCTGCCCGGATTGCGGCAAGATCCTCTCATTTTAATCTACCCCGGAGCCTCCCTCATTTTTCAGTACCACGTCAAGCGACACTCCACTAAACTGTATGAATCCTAACCCGCTTTTCTTACGGGTTTCTACTGCGGAGGCTCTATGGAATCCGAATCGATGGAAACACGGCTGCGCAGGCTGGAAGATCGCGAAGAGATCCGGCAGCTTCTGATCGAATACGGACGAACCCTGGACCGAAGGAATTTTGAGGCATTCTCAAAACTCTTCGCACGGAATGCCGAATACACGGGCGGCGGAGGAACCGGTGCCGTCAAAGGCCCTGAAGCCATCGGCAGATTCATGGAAGAGATATTCAGGAACAATCCGACCGGTCTGAATTACCCCAACTTCCACCTTTTTGCAAATACAACCATTCAAGTCAACGGCGACGAGGCAACCGCATTAAGCAAGGGTGCGTTTGTCGTTCGCGGTAGTAACGACCGTCCCGAAACCGTCATGCTCGCAACCTACCATGACACCCTCATCCGTGAAGACGGCGCCTGGAAATTCAGACGACGCGTCGTCGAAGGGGATATTCCCTCTTTATCGAGATCACAGTAGAATTCTTTTTGAAGGCTGACGCCCCCGAAGCGGCCATCCCAAGAATAAAAGGGTCGATAAGAAAAACAAGCCAGGACATAACCGGCTTCCGGAGAATAATCCTGTGCTGCAACCTGATGCCGTGACGACGGCTAACGGGAAACGCGGCAGTGTCGCATGGACGGAAAGAGGGCGGATCGTCTCCCGCGCAACCCGATCCGCCCCGAGATCAAAATCCGAGCAGATGCCGCAGCATCTCCCGGCCGTTCTCCCAAAACACCAGGACCACGCCCATCAGCGCCCCGCCCGCGATCACTCCGGAAGCAACCGGGAAGATGAACTCCTCGGCCTGCGGCTTGTTCCGTTTCGTCCAGATCATGGCCACGATGGCGCCGAGAAGAAAGAGGAAGCCGTAGAACCACTGGAATATCCAGGCCAGACCGAAGCCGGCCGCCGAGGGGATCCACTTCGCCTGCTTTTTGAAGGCCATGGAAAGCAGCGGCAGGACGATGCCGACGAGGCCTCCGATGACGATCGACCAGACCTTCACCGGGTGAAGATGCGAGAGCCCCACGGCCATCGCCTCTGCCACCCCCTTCCACGTCTGTGCGGCGGGGGCGGGAAACTGATCGGTGCCGAGAACGGAGGCGTCGGGGACAAGGATTCGGAATGCCGAAACCGTGACCAGCGTCCCCATGAAAATGCCGGCGAACTGGGCAATGAACTGTTTGCGCGGATGCGCGCCCAGGAGATAGCCGCTCTTCAGATCGGTGAGGAGGTCGGCCGAGGACGCCGCGGCGGCGGCGGTGATGTTGGCGCTCATGAGGTTGACATTGACGTTCCCAGGACTCACAGCACCGAAGGTGAGTTGCATGATCTTGCCCATGGCCCCGATCGGAGTGGTGTCGGTCTCCCCGGTCACCCGGCAGGCAACCAGGGCCAGCGCATAGGTCAGGACTACGGCCAGCGCACTCTGCCAGTAGGGCATGTTAAAGGTGGCGTGGGCGAGAACGGCCAGCGCGATCAGCGAGATTCCCTGCCCGGCGATGAACCAGGACATGGGAGTCTCAATCCCGGTCATCGGATCTTCGGCCGACGACGCGTCTTTCTTTGAGAGCATGGAACCCAGGCTCTTGAACGCCCGAGCCACGCTCTTCCATTGCAGGAACACCGAGAGGATTCCCGAGGTCACCATGCAGGCGGTGCCCCCCCAAAGCGTCCACTGCACAAGATGCCGGAAGCCCGTCTCCTCCGGAGGGATGATGCCCTGGCTCTGGAGAATCGGAACGAAAATCATCCAGCAGGCGACCGATCCGACGAATATGCTGAGACCGACACGCATCCCGACCAGCATGCCTGCGGCTATGAAGATCGGATCCCAAATAAACTGAACGGTTCTCCCTCCCCAGACGGGACCGAGGGTGACCTCGTTAAAACGGGTTGCCCAGGTCGAAAGCTGGAACGCTTCCAGCCGCGCACTGATGAGGTGCAGGCCGTCGCTCCAGAACTGGCTTAACATGGCGAGCACGCCGGAGATGCCGAGCGCCTTGGCCGCGCGTTCCCCCCTGTTGCCGGTGGCATGGAGAGCGCGGAGCGTTTCGGCGGCGGCAATCCCGCTTGGAAAGCGGAGCTGTTCGGTGTTGATCATCTGCCGCTTCATGGGAACAGCCATGGTCACGCCGAGAACGGCAAGGAAAAAGATCCAGCCGAACATGATCGACATGGGGAGGGTCGAGTTGTTCAGCATGATGTAAGCTGCGAATGCCGAGATCAGAGTGCCCCCCGTAGAGTAGCCGGCTGAACTCGCCGTCGACTGCATGCAGTTGTTCTCAAGAATCGTCATCCTGGTCCTGGCTAAGCCGATCTTGTAGATACCGGTCCAGATGGTATAGGAGAGGATGCATGCCGTGATGGCCACTCCGAACGCCCATCCCGCCTTGAGGCCGATGTAGATATTGGTCAGGGATAGAATCCCGCCCAGGAATGAACCCATGATGACGGCGCGCCAGGTGAGTTGGGCGATGGTGTCGCCGCGCCCCGTGTAGCACTTCTCGTACCACTGATACTCGATTTCCTCGGGGGTTCCCTGGAAGCCTTCCACCGGGAGCTCGTAGTCCGCGTAGGGGTCATAGTGCGGGTCGGCCTTGTTCGGCTCGCCCGGGCCGGCAGGCGGGGTGACCGTGGTGGACATTCGCAGGACCTCCTCTTCAGTTTCCCGAATTCTTTCCTACAGCTTCATGTGTGGTTGTTTCGGTGCGCTTCGACTACTTGGTGATTTTTTTCTTGATGGCTTTCACCTTGGGAGCCGCCTTCTTGGCAACCGCTTTTTTCGTTGCCTTTACTTTCCCGGCCGCTGTCTTTTTCGCTGCCTTGGCTTTCTTGGCAACCGTCTTTTTCGCTGCCTTGGATTTTTTAGCGACCGCTTTTTTCGCCACTGCCGCCTTCTTCACAACTTTTTTTGTTACCGCTTTTTTCGTCTTTGCAACTTTCTTTACAGCTTTCTCAACCGCCTTTTTCGCATCTTTTTTCATCGCCATAATCGATTCTCCTGCAGAAAGACGGGAAGAATGAATTCTCGTTTTTAAGGATTCCTTCCCTGTCAAGACCCTGTTAGTGGTTTCCGATCAGATGTGTCATGCAAACTCCAAGCATTTCAAGCAGTGCGATTTTATATCAAGTTTTTTAAAAACCGTAGAATTTCGAACACCCGTTTTAAGAGTTCAGCCCAACTGTAATTCCCTGGATAACAGCAGCCCGCCTTTTTACTGTCCGTGCCGCCGATTTTTTCTACCGGCAAATTGGAATTCTTGCTGCGGATTTTAGACGACAATGATGTCTTCGTCAAACGGCGTCAGCTTTTCAAATCCGGTATCGGTGATTCGATACATGTTTTCTATCCCGACACCACCCCTGCCGGGAAAAAATATCTTGGGCTCGATGGCCAGAACCATGCCGGATGCAAGGACGGCATCGCTTTTCGGGGCCAGTACGGGCCATTCATCCAGTTCCAGGCCGATACCGTGCCCGATATACTTCATATAGTTGTCCCCCACTCCCATAAAACCCCGGGCATAAGGGCTCTCCCCTATTTTTTCAAAGGCATAATTGCAGATACGGCTGCATTCCGTCCCCGGCTTCAGCATCGACTCGATTTCCCGATTCAGGTCCAGGATCATGGCATGGGCCTGCCGCATATCCGGAGGCAGGGGGCCCGGAGAAAAGGTGCGCGCCGCGTCGGCCAGATACCCGCCATAACCTCCCGCGATATCGACCATCAGCGGTTCTCCCGGCTCCAGGCGCCGGCGGCTTCCGGTGTTGGATATGGCCGGATACAGGCCCTTGAACCCGGTCGAACCCGGGAAGGAGGTCGGGAAACAGGCGTTGTCTCCGACTGAAAAGGCGCCGTATCCAACTTCGTAATTGAACCCGCGCGTGCGCAGAATCCCCTGGTGCCCCTGCAGTCGAAGGTGTTGTTCCATTTGCGCCAGTATTTCCAGTTCCGTCGCCCCGGGACGGATCCAGTCCGGCAGATGTTGCCAGGCGCTGTCGAGCATCTGCGATGCTTTTCTGATCTGTTCGGTTTCGTACGGTGACTTGATCATCCGGATGGTTCGGATAGCTTTTGAAGCATCCAGAAATTCTGTTTCCGGGAAAAGTCGCAGCATCCTGAGATAGTAATCCGCCGGCAGAACATCCATCTCGAGGCCTATCCGGGCGAATGGTCCATATTCTTCAGCCTCAAGGATTTTTGGAATGTCGTCCATCCTGGGCAAGGGCACAAGACGCTTCCACGCCGATTCCGACTCCGCCCGTGTCATGCTTTTGTTGACCAGGTAGACAGGATCTCCGCTGCATGGAATCACCAGCAGCCCGCGTTGTATGGTGCCTGAAAAAAAGTAAAGGTCGGCATTCTGAAATATGAACACCGCATCGACGGAATCTTTCCGCATCCACGCCTGAAGCCGCCTCACGCGATCGGCCGCTTCCCGCGGAGGCAGCATATGGATTGTTTCGTCCTTCATATGGAAAATCTCCAGATCCGACTATTTAATGCGCGAATGATATTCCTGTCATCTGTTTTTTGCGGGTCGTTCGGTATTCAGATTTGGATTTTACTTTTTTCACAAAATTTTCATGGAATAATTGCTGTCAAAAAGTGAATCGCTGATTTCAGCAGCCCATCGAAAAGGAGGCATACGCCCATGGATGCATCCAAATATGACAGGTATGTGGTCTATGTACCCAGGAAGAGTGCTCCTGACGCGCCGTTTCCGTCCCTGACGCTTATGAGCAACGAGCTGGTTGCAGGATCGAACATCGAGGTGATGTTCAACTGGGTGGTGGAAAAACCGGATTTAAAATTCGACAAGCCGATCAGCCACGCGCACGACTACGACGAAATGATTCTGAACATCGGCACCGATCCAGACAATCCGGAAGACCTGGGCGGGGAGGTTGTGGGATTCCTCGGAAACGAAAAACACACACTGAACAAAACGTCCGCGGTGTTTATTCCAAGGAATGTGGAGCACGGAGTTGCCGGATTCAACCGGTTCGACCGGCCTTACATCCAAATGGCCATCAAACTGGGCGGTTTCTGAACGGGATCCCGATCGTACCTGTATAAAAAGAAACGTGGGTCAGGCCGATCCCAGCCTGCCTTTGGCCTGCAGCAGATCGGCCACGTGTTTCATCTTGAGATCTTCGAGAGTTTTCCGCGTGGGATAGCCTGTTTGTGCGTCCCAGCCTTCAAGCTGATAGAAGGCCGTTTTCCAACGCTCGACGCCCTCTTCATCCAGGTACATATCGCGGACCGGCTTCCATTCCCATTTTGAACCGTCGTATACCGGCATATTCGCCGGGGGGAAGGATGCCGCGGCAGCGCCCGGACGGTACATGAATCCGGCGAATTTTTCCATATCCCGGTGCCGTCCCTGCATGACGAATATGGCCCGCATCATGTTCATGGCTTTCCGACCTATTTCTATTCCGTCAGTGAACCGGAGATTTTTCCCGGTGGCCGCATTGTAGAAAACAGGCTCCGCCTGGGGCGTCGCGCCCCGACCGTCTTCCGTTGCAGGACTGTAGTAATTCCCGAATCCCCAGTCACAGAGAAGAACCGATTCTTTGTAAAAAAGCGCATAGTGCTGGTGGTAGGCGACGAACTTCGCCCGGTGTTCGGAATAGATGCCGGTTTCATAGGCCTGTTTGCCCTGCCAGCTGTAATCGAACATGAACGGCTCGTCGCTATAGGGCGGCATCTGGGACGCCATCCTTTTGACGTATTCCTCGCACGTCATCTTGTCGGTCGGCCCCATCTGGATATCGTGGTTATTGATATCGCGCGAATCCATCAGGTTGCCGTAAGCCCATTCCACTCCGGGCAAGGTGATGTGATCCATATATCCCCATACCGGAAGGCGCAAAATTCCGTTCAGGTCGTCCAGCCGGCCCGCCTTTTCGGCAAAACGGACGGCACCCTCGGCCAGCAGGTCTCCTATGCCGATACGCTTGGCTATTGCGGTTCCGAAGATTTCGGCGAATTCCCCCTTTTCATATAACTCCATGGGGAGGGGGTAGGTATCGATCGCCTTGCCCGGACCGATGACCCCCATGTCGTACAGCCTTTTAATGTACCAACCCGATCCGGTCGTGCTCGGCACTCCCGGTTGTATCGGGTGATCCGGAGGGCTCGGGAAGGTTAAAGCACCGCCGAAGCAGCAGTCCGCGACATTGATCCCCAGCCTCTGGGCGATATCCCCCGCCCTGTCCCGATCTTTTTGAGCAGTGCGCTGAAACGGCGGGGAAGGCAGGCTGTACCAGATGGATTCCGTACAGGCATCGGAATCGTTGCCGTAGACGGCGTTTCTTTTCCGGCAGGCCCGATTGCAGCCCGTACAACAGGAAACTCCGGTAATCCTGTCTTTGCCCGGTCCCCGCTGCCCCTCTATCGGCCAGTTGGTCTCAAACCACTCGCGCGCATCCCTGAGCGCCCTGGGATCGGCGACCTTGATGCTTCCGGTGCCGATAACCGAAATCGCCTTCAGGTTCTTGGAGCCGAATACGCCGCCGAAACCACCCTGTCCGGCCCCGGATCCGGCCCCGTGAATCAGCGATGCAATACGGCTTTTGTTCTCTCCGGCCGGCCCGATGGTAACGATGGCGGGTCTCTGTGTGGTGTAGCGGCCACCAAGCTTCTGCCATTGCTCCCCGTAGCGGACGGGAGCCCTCGCGCTCATCGTTTTCCATATTTCTTCCTGGGTTTGCCAGGTATCCAGACCCCAGAGCGATGCGGCGTCTTC
>JAFGTD010000029.1 GCA_016934295.1 Acidobacteriota bacterium | reverse complement strand
CAGGGCGGGCAGATGCTAAGGCGGCGCAACTCTTTGAGTTGCGTTCCCGCGACGCAGGCAATGCGGGACATTGTCGAGAAGCGGCAACGCCGCAGATGCCCGTCCTGCGCTGTGATTCGAAGAATGACCGGATTTCATAATGCATTTTACTATACCGTATGCCTATACTACTCTAATGTGTGAATGGCAAACCAAAATGTGAAGTTATTTTTGCGTCGCCCCTTAATAAGAACGGCAATGGGTTGATTGGCTTTGTCGAAAGTTTAAAACATCATATTTCGTAAAACGGAGCTTCCCTGGAGTGCGGGAGCTTGCTCCCGCCTTCGTATCGTCGTCTACAATCACAACAAAGGCGGCAGCAAGCTGCCGCACTCCAAGGAGGGTGTTGTTAATACTTCACATAGGTGGGAACCAGGGTCTTGTACTTTGCCGTCAGTTCCTCCCAGTTTTGTGGCAGTTCGATCTTCCTGGTTACGAAACTGTTCCCAAAACCGCCTGCACTCCCCAACAGACCCATCCAGACACCGGGGCCGCCGGCGACGACGATCATGAAATCTTCATCCTGCAATCCTCCGGGGCGACGACTGTCTCTCGGTCCGGAGTTTTTCATGATGAATTCCTTCACCTGCTTTTTGGACCAGCCTTCCTGGTTGAAAATCCTGGCATGATCCGGAATCACTATCATGCAGGACAAAGCCCCCGGCCTCATGCCCGCCAGGGCGGTGGCGATGCCCTGAGCATTCGTCTGGGCGGGGATCGTCTGCGTGTAGCGATTGGGGAACATCACGGTTACGGTGTTGTCCTCTTTTTCATAACCGAATTCGACATGCAGCGGCTCCCAGGGGCTGTTCTCTTCATTCTCGCCGATCACGAGCGAGTACTTCATGGCATCCCCCAGCGTTCCCATATCTTCGATGCCTTTGCGGGCGCCGCCGATATTCTTGACAATCAGGCCCAAAGCGCGCCCGATTGCGGAATTGGCGATATCTCCGGGACTCATCATGCCGGAACTGCTGTTAATATGGATATCGTTCCGTACGGGTCCGTTGATCACCAGCAGAGGCGCCCATGATCCGGTACTGACCTCAAAGGTGTCAAAGCGCGTCTTGGGATCCGACAGGGCATCGACCGCGGCGATCAGTATCGGCATATGCGTCGGAAGCGCGCCGGCCATAACAGCATTTACGGCGATCTTTTCGACCGTGGCTTTACCCAAACGCGGGATGAGCTTGGTGACGACGTGATCGGCCGGCAGGTCCGTTCCGGTCAGCATCTCCGCTACGGCCTCCTCAGTCGGAGGTATAATCGGCAGGCCATCCCCCCAGCCCTTGCGGTAGTAGAATTCATTCACTTTTTCCAGCGTGCCCGTAAAAGCGATCCGGGGTTGCTCCCCTGTTTTTATTTGAGGAGATTTTTCCTCATCGGTTAAAGGTTCGGTTAATGCGGTAATAATATCGTCCAGTGCTCCGTCAATGCCGGCTGCAATATCTTCGGCAACAGTGGATTCACACGCGATCGGGGTTCCGAGAACCCGGACACCCGGCATGCCTTTGCCGGAAGCTGCGGAATGAGCGTCATTTACAAAACCGTTGTTCGCCAGTAACACGACCGGCGTTCCAAAGTCCTCAATGGCGACGCCATTATAAGCGAGGAACTTTGTGCAGGACCCTCAATCGCCCACCACGGCAACAACCGCGTCCATTTCTTTCGCCCAGGCTTCGAATTTTGCAGCGTCCTGTTCCACGCTTTCGTCGACATTCGCAGCCGTCGAGTGGTACAGGTTTGTCTCGCTGTCCGGAAACCGTTCCTTCAGTCTCTTTTCAACTTCATTGGCAATAGGCACGGCGGCCCGCTTGAAATTGGCGAAAAGGCCTATCTTTTTTCCCTCCAGGGTGTCCACTCTGGGAGAAATTCCCCGGAGAGGAATCGGATCCACTTCCGCCCAGGGGCTGAGGACCTCATATTCCGATCCTGACGCATTCCCGGCGGAAGAACATCCGGAATACGAGATAATCGCCATGATGGTCATAACCGTCATGGCTGCAATTGGAACAAATCTGCGCATAGCACGCTCCTCCTTACAGTTTAAACTCCACAATAAATATTCGTTCCAGCCCGAATAGTAACGGGCACTGTTTTAAAAAATGTAAAAAAGGAAAAGATAAAAACGTCTGGAAGGATTCTGAACACCCTTAAGGCCTCAACACCGGGATAAGACGATAATGCAAGCCGCTGCTAAAGCTCCAATCTAGCCTGAAGCCTACAGGCAGTCAAGGAAAAGGAACTCCCTTTGAACACGGATGGATAATTTCAAACCGGATATTTCGGAAAGCCGCAGGGATGGAGGGATCCGATTGTTGAACCCAAACGTATCAAGATGCTTCTAAATAATTAGTAGGGGCAAACATGGGCATGGTTTCAACCGTTTCAAGGTGCCTTACGGGATATCACGTTCTTTGTAATCTCAGGTCCGGCAAATGTATGCGGGGGTTGAACCACACGGGAACTGTTATAATATTGAGAAGCGCTCCGGTAACGGAACGCGCAGTAGATGTGAGAGGGTAAATTGAAAGGATCCATTATGAAAACAGTCCGCCCGGTGAATGCCTGCAACCGTTTTATTTTATCTGCCATACTGACGGCTTTTGTTTTGACGGGAATCGTCTATGCCGCAACGCAGGCGGATATCCCCCGGATCAGCATCGAGGAATTGAAGGCGATGCTGGACGGCGGCACGCCTGTAACGATTATCGACGCCCAACCCGAAAGCATCTACGCGGAAGGGCACATCAAGGGCGCCATTTCTCTGCCATGGAAGTCTCAACTAGACCTTGAAGATGTGTGGACTCTGCCGAACGATATTCCCATTATTACCTACTGCGACTGCGGGCCGGGGGAGTCGGACAGCGCGGATATCGCCGCCCAGTTGATCGAGATGGGCTTCGACGACGTCAAGGTGCTGAAAGATCCGGCCGTTCGCGGCTGGAAGGAAGCGGGATACCCGATCGAGAAATAAGATCAAACAGAGGGAACGTATATGAAACATGGAACGATGAAGACAGGGGCAAGAAAAATGGCCTGGATGGGTGCGGTTATCGCCTTGCTTTTCCTGGTTCAGGGAATTTCTATGGGAGCGGTGCTTGAGGCCACTCCAGATCATGTCGACTTCGGCACCGTAGCGGAGGGAGATCCGGTTGTCGCTGTATCGGAAATAGTAAACACCGGCGATACGCCGGTCGAGATCACCAACGTGCGAACCACTTGAGCATGCACCGAAGCTATGCTTGGAAAGCATACACTGCAACCCAACGAAAAAACGGAACTGAAAGTCACCTACAGCACGGAAGAACGCCCCGGTCTTTTCGAAAAGGAAGTAACTCTCACCACAAACATCCCGGGCCAGGAAAAAATCGAAATATTCAGGATCCGGGGGAATGTGAAGGAAGCGCCTTCGGCAAGAATTGCCGTAACCCCTAGGAGAGTTATACTGGATGAAACAGAACGGAGCACCGGTAAAAAACAAGCGTTCTCGATAACGAATGAAGGCACTATACCGCTGGTAATATCCCGGATTCGTTTCAGGGACGATTCGAACATTTTCTTTGACGGGGCCGATGAGGGGAACCTTACAATCGAACCCGATCAGACGGAAACTATAGAAATTCAACTGGATCCGGACAACGAAGCCGAACCTTCACAAAAGTACATTCTTATTGAATGCAATGCGCGCAACGCCGGGGCTTCCGGCTATTTTCTCATTGTGCAGTACGGCAAACGGTAGGCCGCATATACCTGAAACAGCCTGTCATGCGTACGCATCCGTGACAGGCTGTTTCCTTTTCCAGTCTCAGGCATTAGGGGCCTTAATCACATCCCGCCCCTCCTGAAAAGCCTGAACGTTGATCTCGTGCAATCTGGAAGGGAGGATGTCCTTCAGGACATCGATCCACTGTCCGGCTTCGAGGTCCGGGAAGAAATTGGACAGGGCCCCGATCAAAACCACGTTGGCCACCTGGATATATCCGAGCTCCCTGGCGATATCGCGGCCGTTGACCATCCAGACGTTTTCCTTGAAGTGCTTTTTAAAAGTCTCCTCTATATCGGCGGGATATTCCATCTTCCCCAGGTTCACCGCAGGCGGCAGGATCGTGTGATTATTGAGAATAATCTTCCCTTCCGGCTTCACCCAGTTGATGTATCGCAGCGCTTCCAGCAGCTCAAAGGAGACGAGGAAATCGGCATCGCCCTCTTTGATGAGCGGCGAATACACCTTTTTGCCGTATCGGAAATGTGTCGTCACATCCCCGCCGCGCTGGGCCATGCCGTGGACTTCCGCTTTCTTCACATCGCAGCCGGCTTCCAGCAGGACCTGTCCGAGAATATTGCTGGCAAGTATGGTTCCCTGCCCGCCGACACCCGATAAAAATATATTTTTAGTTTCTCCATTATCAGACATAGCCCGTCTCCTCATTCAGCCTTCGGCACAATACTTCCAAACTCGCATATCTGGACGCACAAGGCACACCCCACGCACTGGTCGGCATTTATAACGGATCTTCCTTTCCTCTTTTCACCGTCCTTGGTCACTCCGGCTTCCGGCACCCAGCTTATGGCCGGGCAGTTGACATTAAGGCAGATCCTGCAGCCCCGGCAGACATCCTCCTGGATCCGGTAGCAGGAATGTTCGAAACGCTCCTGCGGCCTGGCCCGGCGCAGCAGCATACAAGGGCTGTTCCTGGTAATGATGACCGAGGCTTCATTCCTCGAAACCTCTTCCCGGATTACCTCAATCGTTTCCTTGATATTGTATGGATCCACCGTTCTGACGTGTTTCACGCCGACAGATCGAGCCAGCTGCTCGAAATCGACCGTGGGCGCCGGCTCTCCCTTTATTGTGAACCCGGTACCCGGATGTTCCTGCTGACCGGTCATGGCGGTAATGCTGTTGTCCATGATAATCGTCGTGGAATACCCGCCGTTGTAGACCGCGTCCATCAGGGGGCCGATACCACTGTGGAGAAACGTCGAATCCCCCAGAACGGCGCATATCTTCCCCAATCCCTCTTCCCCCACAACCTTGCCTGCGCCGTAGGACCCGCCGACTCCGGCCCCCATGCATGTGGAAAAGTGCATGGCGGAAAGGGGAGGCGCCACGCCCAGCCCGTAACAGCCGATATCCCCGAACACGAAGAGCCTTAGCTTCTTAAGGGCATAAAACAGCGGTCGGTGCGAACAGCCCGCGCAGAGGTTGGGCGGCCGTTTCGGCAGCTCTTCCGTCTCGACACGCGCCGGCACGGATACAGGCTCTTTCCCGGTCACGGCTTTTGACAGGCACCGTTCGATTATCGTGGGCGTCAGTTCGCCGATAGAAGGAACCAGGTCTTTGCCGTGCGACACATCGAAACCCATCGCCCGGATCTCGGTCTCAAGGAATGGATCGAGTTCTTCGACGATAACGACCTTCCGGACCTGGTTGAAAAATTCACGAATCATTCCCTTCGGAAGCGGCCAGATCATACCCAGCTTGAGATAGGAATACTGAGGGAACACGTCTTTCGTGTAAAGGTAGGAAACACCCGATGTAATAAATCCGATTGCGGGGTCGTTGATCTCCATGACGTTGTAGGGAAAATCCTCTTCCGCATAGGAAGTAAGATTCTTCATTCTTTCCTCGACGACCTGCCGCCTGACCCGGGCGTACATGGGAACCATGACCAGCTTGGAAACTTCCTTCTTGTCCAGTTTCCTTTCGATCCCGGATTCCGCTCGCTCGCCCAACTCGACGGGAGAGTCGCAATGGGACACCCGTGTCTCGCTCCGCACGAGCACAGGCGTATCGAACCGCTCGCTTATATCGAAGGCGATTTTCGTAAAATCCCTGCACTCCTGCGAATCGGCCGGCTCCAGCAGAGGCACCTTGCCGAAACGGGTCCACTGCCGGCTGTCCTGCTCGTTCTGGGAACTATGCTGGCCGGGATCGTCGGCGACGGCCACAACCATGCCGCCTTTCACCCCAACATAGGATATTGTCATAAAGGGATCCGCCGCGACATTCAGGCCGACATGCTTCATGCAGACAAGCGCCCGGCCTCCGGCAACGGATGCGCCGTGCGCCACCTCCATGGAAACCTTTTCGTTCGGCGACCATTCCGTATACACCTCGTCGTACTCGGAGAGCCTGGCCATAATTTCACTGCTCGGAGTTCCCGGGTAGGCGCAGCCGACCGTGACGCCGGCTTCCCACGCTCCTCTGGCAATGGCTTCATTCCCCTGCAATATCCTTTTCATGCATCCTCCTCTAATTGTTATTTAGCATACCCGATGGCTTTAATCGGATCCAGCGTGGATGCGCGATACGCCGGGTACAGGCCGAAAAACACGCCGATGGAGATAGAGACAGCCACGGCCAGCAGGATAAAAAGAGGTGAAAGGCTGAAAGGAAGGCCGGTAAGGAGCGAAATCCCGAGGGCGCCCAGAAGGCCGATAGATACCCCCAGGATGCCTCCCAGCCCTGTCAGGGTTCCGGACTCGATTAAAAACTGCCAGAGAATGTACCGACGGACAGCTCCGACGGCTTTGCGGATGCCGATCTCGTTTGTCCGCTCCGTAACCGAGACCAGCATTATGTTCATAATCCCAATCCCGCCGACCAGAAGGCCGATGGAAGAGATGGCGGACAGGATCAGGGCAATCGGCGCCGTAAGCCGTCCAATAAAATCGAGTGCGGCATCGAGAGAGGTCACGGCAAAATCGTTTTCTTCATCCGCCTTCAATTTCCGCCGGCGGCGCATAATCTGGACCACCTCATCACTGGCTTCCTCGAGGGAAACCTCATCCCGCACGGAAGCCATAATGTAGGGCGTATCCATATCGGTCTCCAGGTTGGACTGGTATGTCGTATACGGGATCGCAACAAAGTTGTCGCCCACCTCGCCCAATCCCTTCCGCTCGGCAAATGCTCCTACAATTGTAAATTCATTGTCGTTGATGCGGATCTTTTTCCCGATCGGGTCAATGTTCGGAAAGAGGTCGCGTCTCGGGCTGTTGCTCAGGACAACGACTTTAGCTCCACGCGCGACTTCCGCATCGGTAAACATCCTTCCGTCGCTGAGGTCCATGCTGTAAATATGGAGCAACGACGGTTCCGTTCCGATAATTCCAACCATGCGGCTTTTCTGATCCCGATAACTCAACGTCGGCGGAATCCCCTGGCGTTCAATATTAAACGCAACGTGGCTCAAAGATTTGCTGCGGGAAGCGATCGCATGCCTATCCTCCTCTTCAATATCTTTGCGCCGAAGCATCGACTCATCGAATCCGCCGACGAAAAAGTCGAACTTCTGCACCAGCAGCACCGTCTGCTGGTAGCTGCTGACCTCACTGACGATGCTGGCTCGCAGGCCAAGCAGAATGGAAACCATCCCTATCAGCGACGACACGCCTATCGCAACGCCGAGAATTACCAGTCCGCTCCTCAGCTTGTGCGCAAAGAGCACATCCATGGCGATTCCCAGATTTTCAGCGATCAATGCGGTACGATTACGACTATTCATAGCGCAATGCCTCGATCGGATCCAGCCTGGCGGCCTGCATGGCCGGGTAGGCCCCGAAGAAAATTCCTACCAGGAAGGTCACACTCAGCCCGGCCACGATGGACCATGCCTTGATGGCATACGGAAGGGGCGAATAATAGGCGATCAGCGCCGCAATAGCAAAACCCACAAGGATGCCCAAGAATCCTCCAACCATGGACAGCGTGGCCGATTCCACCAGGAACTGCCATAAAATATTCCTGCGGGTCGCCCCCAGGGCCTTACGGATCCCTATCTCCCAGGTCCGTTCCGTGACCGACATCAGCATGATGTTCATGATGATTATCCCGCTTACTACGAGACTGATCGATACAATCCCAACCAGTACGATGTATATTTTTGAGCTGATGGACTTCCAGAGATCCAGCAGGCTTTTCTGGGAAACTATGCCGAAATTGTCGTCCCGCTTCGGGGCAAGATGACGCCGGACGCGCATTGCCATCCGGGCCTCATCCATGCACTCCTGCGCCAGGGCCAGGCTTTTCGGCTTGATGGAAATTGCCAGCGACTGCCGGGTGCCGAACATCTTTTCATACGCCGTAATAGGTATCACTACGGACAGGTTGGGATTGCCGCCGAGCCCCCTGGGCTGCGTATCCAAGACACCGATAACCTGGAAAGGCAATCCTGCCACCTTGATTTCTTTTCCTATGGGATCGATGGAAGGATAAAGTTCCTCCGCAACATCAAATCCGACGATGGCTACGTTCTTTTTGCGGATCACCTCCTGAGAGGAAAAATGGCGCCCGTCTATAAGATCGTAATCCCCCATCATCGGATAATTTTCGGTTCTCCCCTGAAGGGACACCGAATCGATATCGACGCGGCGATAGCGCACCTCTACGGTGGTGGACAAACCTGCATCCATATATTCCGCCAGTGAGACGTGCTCTCTGAGGTATTCGAGGTCGGAATAGGTAACGTCGGGATTATGCCTTGATTCCAGGAATTTATCAAAATCGGAGATGATTTCGAGCGCATTCACCCGCTGCACCCTGAAAATACCGGATCCCGAGCCGATCATCTCGTTCTCGACATAGGCATCCGCTCCGTCGAGGATGCTGACAACGGCCATGACCGACATGACCCCGACAATATTCCCAAGCAGTGTCAGGAAAGTCCGCAATTTATGCGCCCAAAGCTCTTCGAGCGCGATGAGTATTCCGTGCAGCAACTGCATAGTGACAGCCTTGCTCCATCCGAAAACGTTTGTCTGTAAAGAAACCGCCCACTGCATGGGTGAGCGGCTCATTCAGTATACGATTCTTCCTCTCCCGGAGTTTCAGCTCCGATCCGAATATTGGTTTTCCTGTCCGAATATCTTACGTAGCTTTCACTTCACATGCGGCAGTGTGGAATATGCAGGCATGGACACACCGGTTCAGAGGGATTCTTCACATCAAACCGGCAGGGAGAGCCCGGGAAGGAATTTATTAGTGCCGATACGGGAAAACCGTTAATCCACATTCAGGTCATGGATGATTTTCAATCCCTCCAGGGTCAGCCACGGCGCTATTACGGAAATGACTTCGGTTTCCTTTGAAATCAGTTCGACCATCCCCCCCGTGGCGATCACGTTCATTTCTGCTCCGAGTTCGGCCCGGAAACGTTCGACCATCCCCTCTACCAGGCCTATGTATCCGAACAGCATTCCGGACTGCAGGGAATGCGCCATGTTTCTCCCGATGGCGGCCGGTGGCCGCAGCAGACCCACCCTGGGCAGTTTGGCAGCGCGTTGAAACAATGCATCCGACGCAATCCCGATACCGGGCGCTATCGCTCCCCCGAGATATTCCCCTTCCCCGGAAACGGCGTCAAATGTCGTGGCCGTTCCGAAATCTATGACACATGCAGGACCGCCGTATAGCTTGAAGGCCGCGACAACATCCACAATTCTGTCGACGCCCAGCTGTGATAGATCTTCGTATCGAATAGCCATCCCCGTGTTGCATGCACCGTTTACCACCAACGGCTCGTTCGCCAAATACCGCCGGCAGGCATTGCTGATTATGCCGGTAAGCGGCGGCACCACTGAAGAGATCGCGACGCCATGAACAGAAGACGCCGTCACTCCGGCCTGTCGAAAAAGATTCAGGATTAAAAGTCCATACTCATCCGGGGGTTTTTCATTCTCCGCGGCAAAACGCCAGCGCGCACCCAATGCCTCCCCATCGTACAAACCGAGGGTGATATTCGTGTTGCCGATATCTATTACAAGCAGCATGAAAGACTCCAGAAGGGCCGGCAGCCCGTGGTGGAGGTACAATAGGCCGCGTTCCGTGCACGGCAGGAACAGATGCAAGGCGGGCTAAACATCGTCCTTCGAAGCAGGTTTCCCTGCAGCATCGAAACCACCCATTCCCCGACAGTTCTGGCACTTCCCGCTTCCATGAGGATAGCAGGAAGTACATATCTTTCCCTTCTGCAGGCCCAGTCGACCCTGGCCGTGACAGGCATTGCACTTTCCGGTACCTTTGCAGTGGGGGCACACCCGATAGGATTTTGACATTATTTTATCCCCTTTCCCGCAGCTCGACACTACTTCTGACAGTAGGAACATAAAAAAGTGCTGCGATTTCCCTGCCGTATCCGATGTATGGCATTTCCACAGTGAACACAGGACTCCCCTTCCCTCTTAAATACATTTAAATAATACTGATTCTTACCGGGATTCCCTTCCAGATCAATAAAATCCGAAAAGCTTGTTCCCCGATGGCGGACGGCACGGCGCAACACTTGGCGTATCGCTGCAACCAGTCGCGATACTTCCTTCAACTCAAGGGTATAACAACGGCGGGAAGGATGGATTCCTGCCAGGTATAAAGCCTCGCAGACGTAAATATTCCCCAGGCCGGCGACCTTTTTCTGGTCGAGAAGAAAAGACTTCAATTCCCGCCGGCAATTCAGAAGCATCGGCTGAAGCCACCTGTCATCGAACCCGGACATCAATGGATCTTTCCCGATGGAACGGATTTCGGGGATCTGTTCCGGTTTCGCCACTTCATAGACGGCCAGGAGGCCGAAACGGCGCGGATCCCGGTATTCCAGCACGGACGCGTCGGAAAAACGGATAACTGCGTGCGTATGTTTGTGGCAGTGAAATGACTGCGGGTGAATGCGCAGGCGCCCGCTCATTCCAAGGTGAACAAGCCAGAATATCCTGGGCGCCAGTTCAATAACGATATATTTCCCGCGACGCTGGATCCTGCGAATTGTGCGGCCTTGAAGTTTTGCGGCAAAGGTACCGGATACCGGTCTGCGTAACGACAAACCGGACAGCGATACACGGACGATTCTTTTTCCGGTTACAGTCTTTCGCAGCTTCCGGACCAGGGTTTCAACTTCGGGCATCTCAGGCATTTTGCTTACTCACAGACAAATAACATCCCGGGCTGAAAAATTATTAAATGACCGAACAATTCCGTGGGACCCAAAAGCACCCATTCAAAACTCAACGGGAAACGGGGGAACGGGAAACGATACATCCGTTAAACTTGCGATGCAGACTATCCACATTTAACAGGCACAGCCGATTACCCGTCGGGAGGAAGGACGTCCATAAATGCGGACACGGAAAAAATGGCTTTTCCCAAACCGGGATCGCCGTAACCTATCAGCGGAGGCAGTTTATATCGCAACCTCGTATCGCGATAAACCCGCAGCAGCCGCACGTGATATTCAAGCGGGGCACCTGCCTGATCGCTACCCAGGACGCTCATGGGTTCCGGGCACCAGGTAGTAAATCGCGGGGAGATTCCGTGACTCATAAAAAAATCGAGGCCTTCAGCGGTAGATGCGATTGCATCGTCGATCGAACCGAATCCGTCGGGGGAAGCCATCTCAACGCCCGCCACAAAGTTGGGAATCACGCGTGCCGGTTCGAATACCGTTGCAGCATCCAGGATCCTTCTGATCCACTCGTCCCGTCCGATATGCCCGGCCTTGCCGGGGCAGTAGAGCTCAAACAGGCGCTTATCCCAAATTTCGAAGTTGGGATGATAGATCTGCACTCCGGCATCCAGAAGTCTCCGCACCTCGTCTTTCGGAAGCGCCTGAACCACCACCTTGCTGATCCATCGTTTCGGCCACCTTTTCTCTATAGCCTCGGGATACCGGACATAGAAATCGATCTCGGACATACCTTCCAGAGTTCCGGTAATGCTGCCGCCTGTAACGGTATAGGCCTTACTGTCACTGTCCGTCGATGCAATAATCTCCAGAGCTTCGAGGATCTCTTCAACGGATTTAACGGGCGTATAGGGCCGGCCGGATTTCTTCTGTTGTCGGAAATTTTTATTGATATCGCAAAACCGGCATGCTTCCTCGGGTCCCTGATACTGGCAAAGCCGGAATGTAGTCAGGTACAGCAGGTACCCCCACTCGATTGTCGGGGCAATGTCCGTAATCGGTTTGCCGTTGGCCAGGGCCCGACTGTAATATTCGGGGGATCTTTGAAGTTCGACGCGAGCAAGAATCCGGCCGTCAAGCTTCAGGATGAGGCTTTCCTCCTCGGAATCCACGCAATAGGGAGACGCGGGATTCAAGCGAACGGATACAATCGTCGGGCTGAAGCTGTAAGGTCCGTCCGTCAGGCGGATTTCTTCCGGCGCCTTTGCATACTCCTTCTGCGGCATCTCCTCCATCGGAACCATATCGAAGGAAAAGATAAAATATGCCTTGCGCTTGAAGTGGGCGGCGGTTTCCAGGGCTACCGGGGACCATGCCATCCCCCGGCGAAGGAGATCCTCCTTGACGATCGCCTCAAACGGTATATCCGGGTAGCGTTCGGCAAGATCCTCAATCTCGGAAATTACATCAGTATTTGTATCCATATTCATTTGGGCTGCTTCGCGGCTCTCTTCTTTGGGCCTTTACAATCAATTTCCCGGGGCCGCTACCGACAACATGAAACTCATTGCTATAAATCGTCCGAGGCAGGCTCTCCGATGTCTCCGGAATCTCCGGCGCCGGAAGCCTCCTGCGCAGCCTCTTCGGCTATCTGATCGATGTCCTCTCCTTCGAAATCCTCTCCCATCTCGTTGCCCATTTTCTTCATCCATCGAGCTATACTGGCAGGATCGTTTTCATCCAATCCGGACATATTCGCGGGATCCGCAAGCGATTCCAATCGTCTTTCCTCCGATTTCGGCGATGCAAAGCGTGAGAAAAGCCGCTCCATATCGTGGCTCTTGCAGAATTTGCATTGCGGTTGAAACGTCGCAGGGGTCCGCACCAGCCAACTCATCTTCTTCCCGCATTTATTGCAGTAATACTCGTAAATCGGCATCACATCATTTCCACATAAAATTCAGGTCGTACGATCCCTGTCCATCCTAATGTTGCTAAGATGTTTTAAGTAACAGGTTCCCCGTTTCCGGTTTCCGGTTCCCCGTAAAAAAAGAAACGGGAAACGATTAAGTACATGCGCTCTTAAAAAGGAAAGCAGCAATTTATTTTACATGCAGGAAAATTAATCCCTGCGTTTGTAAAGCCCGCTCTTTCCTCCGCTCTTTTCCAGAAGACGCACAGTTTCAATTGTAGCGCCCTTTTCGACCGCTTTCACCATGTCGTAGAGGGTGAGAGCCGCAACCGACGCGGCGGTCAGCGCCTCCATCTCCACCCCGGTCGTACCGGAACAGGAGACACTGGCCAGAAAATGCACTCCATCCCTGCGTGTTTTCGCTTCCACGTCCACATGAGTCAAAAGGAGCGGATGGCAGAGCGGGATGAGATCCGGCGTCCTTTTGGCGGCCAGTATCCCGGCAAGTCTTGCGGTTTCCAGAGCATTCCCTTTAGGCAAATTCCCGTCACGAAGCAGCGACGAAGTCTTCCGCGACAAACGGATGAAGGATTCCGCAAGAGCGGTCCTGGATGTAACCGGCTTCGCCGTTACATCCACCATACGCGCTTTCCCGTCGGAATCCAGATGCGTCAATTCTAATTCAGAGTTTTTCTTGGTCATGGTATGTATACGTTTCTGTTAACGCTGTCGGAAAAAGAAATCGGGCAGCAGCATGACTTCCACAGTCTCACCCTTCTTCAGATGGTCCCTGTTTCTGGGGAAAATATATGTGGCATTCGCTCCCGTAAAACCTATGATATCGGCCGAACTCTTCCAACGGAGCGGCTCCACTTTCAGCCCTCCCTCATCCCAGAACACCCAGGCGGGGAAAAAGGCCATTCTCCCCGAGGACTGTTTCATATCGGCCAGCAGTTCCCCTTTCATCCTGTGCAGTTCCGGCTGCGCCATGCCGCACAGGCTGCCGAGGGCGGGCCGCACAAAGCATTCAAAGGTAACAAGAGCCGAGATGGGATTCCCCGGCAATCCGAAGATAAGGGTATCGCCCTTGCGAGCGAACACGGTGGGCTTGCCCGGCTTTATCGCTACCTTGCTGAATAGGATCTCAAGGCCCAGTTCTTCGAAAACGTCCTGAACGAAATCGTACTCCCCCATCGAAACGCCGCCGGTGATGATTAGCATATCCCGTTGCAGCCCCAGAATCATTTTTTCGCGCAACGCGTCCTTGTTGTCCCTCACAATGCCCAGATATTCCGACTCCAGGCCCATGTAGGACAGCTGGCTCTGGAGACAATAGGCATTGGAGTTGCGGATCTGATCCGGGCGGGGGACCTGGTCGATTTCCACCAGTTCATCCCCTGTCGCAAACACCGCGATACTCGGATTCTTCCAGACCTTAACCCGGCTGTATCCGAATGTCGCCATTACGGCAATCTCGGCCGGCCCTATACGATGGCCGGTTTTAAGCACGACTTCTCCCTCGGCGGCTTCCGATCCCAGCTGTGCAATATTTTCCTGCGTTTTAACAGGCTTTAATATCGTAACCTTTCGTCCATCGCCCGACAGCCGGCATTCTTCCACTACCTGCACGGCGTCCGCGCCCCTGGGAACGGGGGCGCCTGTCATAATCGACATCGCCCGGCCTGCAGTCAAGACTTCGGGCATCCCTCCCCCGGCCCGGATTTCCCCTGCAATATCAAGTTCAACCGGAGCGTCTGCAACATCCGCCGCGGCAACGGCATATCCGTCCATGGCGGACCTGTTAAAGGGCGGGATATTACAGGTAGCGGATAGATTTTCGGCCAGGACTCGCCTCAGGGAAGACTGGAAGGGAACCTGCTCGACTTTTCCCTCCGGCAGGTTGGACAACACAATCCCAAGAGCTTCTTCCACAGTTATCATAAAATCTCCCGCTGCAGTAATCGACCACACCTGGAAGACGTGGCTTTGGTTTGCCCCGCAAAGCGGGGCTCGGAGTCGGTATCGATCGCAACGCAGAGTATCTGTTTTATCAAATGTATCTGCAGATCCCCGATGCCGATAGCGAACCCGATCCCGACCCCCGATCCCTAATGCGCTCCTGTCATCAACGTTCGCCGGAACGGCTGAGCCTTCCAGGGTCGCACGGCCGGAGGCCGTGGATTTAGCTGCTACCAAAAGGCAAATGCCCTAACTATCCCTGGGCCCAAAGTCCAGATCAAAACAGGGTACCGTCAAAAAAAAACCAACCGATTTCAATAAAATCCTTCAAGTTCCAGGAGCAAGCATATCAGGATTTTTACTTTCCGGCAGTCCACTCTATTTTTTATACCCGATTTTTCGCAGAAATTCCTTCCTGATTTTAACATCCTCCGCCGTCTCGACCCCCTTGGGAGGGAAACCGTCCACGACGCCTAAAACCCCCCGCCCCTGTTCGGTTTCGACGACAATTATCTCCACCGGATTTGCCGTGGCGCAATAAACCGTACAGACTTCCGCGCAGGCTTTTATCGCATTGAGGAAATTGATGGGGAAGGCATCCTTGATCAGGCAGACAAATGCATGACCGGTTCCCATACTCATCGCGTTTTCGGCGGCACGCTTACTTAATTCCGGGTCATTCCCTTCCACCCGGATCAGGCATGGGCCTGAAGCTTCGCAGAATGCAATTCCAAATTTACATTGGGGGCAGCTGGAGACGAAAATCTCATACAGGTCCTCGACCGTTTTTATGAAATGGCTTTGGCCCACAATAACATTACAATTTTCAGGAATAGCGAGACGGACGATTTGTATTTCCATGATTTCCCTCAAAATGGCGGTTGCAGGATGTTAAATCTTTTTACGCAATTCAATGTTGCCGACCCGGATATTGTACTCTCCGGCAGGGTCCTATTGTAAATCCTGATATTATGAATACACCCAATAGTTGCTCCGATTGCATGCTTCATCTATAATCTCCACGTATTCAGTGAATTTTGCCGGGGGATTGTAACACAGATAACCGTTGCTTAAGCCCGGTGTAAACGGTTCGTTTAAAATATCAGGGACCGGAACCCTAAACCAAAGGTGATCTATGTGTGGGATTGTTGGATATGTTGGTTCAAAGCCTGTTGTACCTGTCATTATCAACGGTCTTCGAAAACTTGAATATCGAGGATACGACTCCGCGGGGCTGGCCGTTGTACGCTCGGGCGAGGTCTCGATTCGAAGAACTCCAGGGAAATTATCCAATCTGGTCCACTCTCTGGAAAATGAACCGTTGACCGGAAATTATGGTATCGGCCATACGCGATGGGCCACCCATGGACGACCGACGGAAGAAAACGCCCACCCCCATAGAGACTGCACGGGTAAAGTCGTCGTCGTCCACAACGGGATCATTGAAAACTACATCGAACTAAAAACCAGACTGCAGCAGGACAACCATAAATTTGTGACGGAAACGGATACGGAAGTCATCGCACATCTCGTGGAATCGCTGATGCCCGAAAAGCCTTTCCCGGAAGCCGCAGCCGCGGCCCTGCAAATGCTGCGCGGAAGCTACGCCGTCTGCATCCTCTGTGCGGACTGCCCGGACACCATCGTTACGGCACGAAGCGGCCCGCCTCTAATCCTCGGAATAGGCAAGGACGAGTTCCTCGTGGCATCGGACGTGCCGGCTCTTCTCGAACATACGAAGGACATGTATTTCATGCAGGATGGTGAAATGGCGATCCTGACACCTGACGGAGTCCGCGTTCAGAACCTCCAGGGAGAGGAAATTCAAATCGCCACCCAGGAGGTCCAATGGAGCGCGGAAATGGCTGAAAAAGGCGGATACAGCCATTTCATGCTCAAGGAAATATTCGAACAGCCCCGCTGCGTGCAGGAATCCACCGCCGGAAGGATTTCTCTGGATTCGGGTGAAATTCTGCTGGAAGAAGCCAATATTCCCAGGGAAGCCGTCGAAAAAATCAGCAGGATTCATATCGTCGCATGCGGTACCTCCTGGCACGCGGGACTGGTCGGGAAGTTCCTGATCGAAGATCTTGCGCGCATCCCGGTTGAAATAGACTACGGATCGGAATTCCGCTACAGAAATCCTCTGGTTGACGAAAACTCGCTTGTCATCGCCATCAGCCAATCGGGAGAAACAGCCGACACCCTGGCCGCCGTACGGGAAGCCAAAATGAAAAAGGCCAGGATCCTGTCCATATGCAATGTCGTCGGAAGCATGCTTTCCCGGGAAAGCGACGGAACCCTGTATATCCGCAGCGGCCCGGAAATCGGTGTTGCCTCAACAAAAGCTTTTACATGCCAGCTCATGGTCCTCCTTCTGATCGCTCTATACCTTTCCCAGGAGAGGAAACTGATCACACGAGAACAGAAACTCGACCTCGTTTCCGATCTCGTCAAGCTGCCGCAGTGCATGGAGTGGATTCTCGCTCAAGACTCTTTTTATAAAGAAATTGCCAAAGAGATATACCGGCACAATAACGCACTGTACATCGGCCGGGGAATTCATTATCCAATTGCACTTGAAGGGGCCCTGAAGCTGAAAGAAATCTCCTATGTCCACGCTGAAGGGTACCCCGCCGGAGAGATGAAACATGGGCCGAATGCGCTGATCGACCACAACCTGCCCGTCGTGAGTCTGGCGGCAAGAGATGCCCGTAATCCAAAGTCGGTTTTACGTTACGAAAAGATGATCAGCAACATTGAAGAGGCCAGGGCCAGGGAAGGGATTATAATCGCCCTGGCCAGCGAAGACGACGATCGGATTCACGAAGTAGCGGAATATGTCATCCCGATTCCGGCGACGTCCGATTATCTTCTGCCTGTTCTAATGAGCGTTCCTCTTCAGCTCCTGGCGTTTCACATCGCCCTGCTTCGCGACTGCGATGTCGATCAACCCAGAAACCTGGCTAAAAGCGTGACGGTTGAATAACAATTGCCGGTTTGGAATGGACGAATCTTGATTTTGCTTTTAAAATTCAATTTTGCAGTCAGTCCCCCCATAATGATATAAAATCTATACCACCGGCCTGTATTTATCACGGGGGTTGGTAGCGGGGCGGCGTAGAGAGACATGGATACAGGGCGTCCCGTAGGCGGGATTTCCTGTGCCGCCGCAGTAGAAGTTCGGCCCCATGAAAATTAGGGCTTGTGAGAAGTACAGGCTGGCAACCGGGAGGCAGGATGGGGTTTGTACCGTCGGACCTTAAGACATTGAAGCATTATCATCGCCCCGCTGAAAGACCGTTTACGGTCGAGGAACGCGATAAAGTCACGATTCTGGTCGGAGGATTGACCCGGAAGCACGAGGAGTTTATCCGGGCGGTTTTCCAGGGCAGCGGGTATAAATGCGAAATGCTTCCCATCCCCGACCAGGAAGCTTTCCACCTCGGCAAGGAATACGGCAATAACGGGCAGTGCAGCCCGGCATACTTTACCTCAGGCGCCTTGATTCAATATCTCAGAAATCTCGAAGCCGGTGGAATGTCCCGCTCCGAAATTGTCGACAGCTACCTGTTTTTCACCGCGGGCTCCTGCGGTCCCTGCCGTTTCGGCATGTATGCGGCCGAATACCGCCAGGCACTGGAGAACGCGGGTTTCCACGGTTTCAGGGTTCTCCGTTTCCAGCAGGATGAAGGAATACGCCAGAAAACACAGGCTCCGGCATTGAAATACACGATCGACTTCGGCCTGGGCATGCTCAAGGTCCTCTTCCTGGGAGACGTATTAAACGATCTGACCCATAATATCCGTCCCTACGAGGTAAATCCCGGTGAGACCGACCGGGTCATGGCCCTTTGCGTTGAAGACATCTGCGACCATCTGCGCACCTACAAAGCCCCGGATCTGGCGGATGTCACCCCCCGTTGGGTTACATCCTATCTTACGAAAAGAAACTTTCAGCGCGGCCTTTACAGTTTTCTATATAAAATGCGGCAGCATCTTCATGGCGAGGAATTCCAGGCCGTGCTGGATCGATGCCGCAAACGCATTGACGGCATCGCCATTGACCGGATGCGCCTCAAGCCGGTTGTGAAAATCATCGGCGAATTCTGGGCGCAGACCACGGAGGGCGGCGGCAATTACCAGATGTTTCATTTCCTGGAAGGAGAAGGCGCCCAGGTACAGCCGGAAGCGATCGGTACCTGGATTGCCTATCTTCTGGCGCATGCAAAAATGCAGATGTTTCCGCGTCGCGGAATGGACGCACAGTGTGTCGAACCTTCCCGGTGGGATCTTCGGCAGCGGTTTCGGAATGAAATGAGTTTTCAGAAGAAGCGCGCGCTGCTGGTCACCGGGGAAAAACTGTACGCCGGCCTGTATCACAAGGTGGTCCGTATGCTCGGAGATACGGCGCACCGGCTGGTCCCCCAGGAAAATCTCGCCGAAATGGCCGATCCGTATTACAAGGCCCTGGCGCGCGGCGGCGAAGGGTATCTGGAGGTGGGTAAAAATATCTATTACCACACCCATAAGCTGTGCCATATGGTCCTGAGCTTGAAACCGTTCGGTTGCCTTCCCTCCTCGCAGTCCGACGGCGTTCAGTCGGCCGTGATCAACAGGTATAAAGACATGACCTATCTCCCGATCGAAACATCGGGCGAAGGGGAGGTGAACGCACACAGCCGCGTTCAGATGGCGTTGGGAGAGGCCAAGGCCAAGGCCAAGATGGAATTTCAGGAAGCGCTGGCGAAAACGGGAAGACGGCTCGAAGACATCCAGGCCTTTGCTTCCGATCATTCGGAGTTAAGCCGACCGCTGTACCCTGTTCCGCACCATGATGGAGTCGCCGGAGTTGCGGCAAATTTCGTCCTGCATGTAAACGACCTGATGTCCGGGCGCTCCGTATTGAAAAACTAGAACAAGAACCAAAGATAAAACGGTGACAGAAGAGACATTCCGTGAAATTCCAATGCACCAGAATTTAAGAAGTCAGAAGTCATTCCGGCCCCCGGGTAAGTTTTCGGGGGTCGGTCTCGGAGTCGGTCTCGGAATCGAGCTTTTAAAAACCGATCCCGATACCGATTCCGACCCCGACACCGATGTATTTCCGGCCCAGCTTTTCGCTTCGGAAAGAGTCACGGGCCGGAATAGAAAGAAGTCTTTAATCTGTAATTTTCAATCTGTAATCTTTAATTTTTATTTGTCTGTCGGGAGATCTCATTGACTGCAGTTAAATTTCATGTCGGTATCGACGTTGGATCCACGACCGTCAAGGCTGTCGTCGCAGATGCGGAAACGGATGCATTGCTGTGGAAAGACTATCGCCGGCATGACACGCGCCAGGTGGAAACCCTGCTCGATTTCCTGCATCGAATGGAGCAGGACACCGGCATGGCCCCCGACAACTGCCGGGTTTTCATGACCGGCTCCGGCGGCACGACGCTGGCCGAGCAGATCGGCGCAAAATTTGTCCAGGAAGTTCTTGCAGCTTCTCTGGTTGTGGAGAAACGCTGCCCGGAAGCGGCCTCCTTCGTCGAAATCGGCGGGCAGGATGCCAAAATTGTTATTATGCGGAAGGATCCCGAAAGCGGCCGGATCAAGAAGATCCCGTCCATGAACGACAAGTGTGCCGGAGGCACGGGTGCCATCATCGACAAAATCAGCACCAAGCTGGGAATACCCCGCGAGGAACTGGGCAATCTCCGATACAACGGCCTGCGGGTGTACCCGGTTGCCGGCAAATGCGGCGTTTTCGCGGAAACCGACATCAATGGATTGCAGAAACAGGGAATCGGCCCGGATGAGCTGATGGCCTCCCTGTTTGAAGCTTTCGTGCTTCAAAACCTCAAAGTGCTGGCACGGGGCCACACACTGCTTCCTCACGTTATACTTTTGGGCGGCCCGAATGCTTTTATTCCCGGCATGCGCGAAGCCTGGCAGCACAACATCGTTCAGATGTGGAAAGAACGCGGAGTTTCCGTACCCGAAGGGGCCTCCCCGGAGGAGCTGATCCGTGCCCCGCAGGACGCGGAATACTATGGAGCGCTGGGCGCCATCGAGTTCGGCAGGGAAGAGGTTCTGGATGTCGGCCGGTACCGCGGGTTTTCGCGTATTGAGAGCCTCGTCAACGACCGCTCGACCGGCCGGCGGCGGGGCGGCCAGGGAATGCCGGCCCTGGTTGCATCCGAAAAGGAAGTTCAGGAATTCCTGGACTCCTACGCCCCTCCCCGCTTCGAACCCCCGAAATTCAATCCGGGAGATATTGCAAAGGGCTTCATCGGTGTCGACGGCGGTTCCACATCTACAAAAGCCGTCCTGCTGTCTCTCGAAGGCGAAGTGCTGGCCAGGGCCTATCAGCTTTCCAAAGGCAATCCCATCAAGGACACCATCGAGATCCTGGAAAAACTGCGCGGCCAGGTCGAATCGCAGGGCGCCGGTATCGAAGTGCTGGGCGCGGCGACTACGGGCTACGCCAAAGATACTCTGCGGGACGTCATCTGCGCGGATGTCGCCCTGGTGGAAACGGTCGCCCATACAAAGTCCGCCCTGCACTACTACGACACGCCGGACGCCATCGTCGACGTAGGCGGCCAGGACATCAAGCTGATTATTCTCAAGGACGGCCGGGTCAAGGACTTCAAACTGAACACGCAGTGTTCGGCCGGCAACGGTTACTTCCTGCAGGCAATATCGGAAGGGTTCGGCCATAAAGTGGAGCAGTTTGCCGACATTGCCTTCACCGCCCGCGAGATGCCCATCTTTCCTTACGGCTGCGCCATTTTCCTGCAATCGGACATTTCCAGTTTCCAGGGACAGGGATGGAGACCGAACGAGATTCTTGCCGGACTCGCGGCCGTATTGCCGAAAAACGTCTGGCTTTATATTGCCAAAATCCCCAATTTGCCCGAACTTGGCAGCCGGTTTATCCTCCAGGGAGGAACGCAGAACAATCTTGCCGCGGTCAAGGCCCAGGTGGATTTCATCAAAGAGAGGTTCGTCAGCTCCGACAAAACGCCCGAAATCATCGTGCACAAACACGCGGGAGAAGCCGGCGCCATCGGAGCCGCGTTTGAGGCCATGACCCTGTGGCAGCAGGGAAGAAAGACAACATTCATCGGGCTGGACGCCGTCAGGAATATTCAATACCGGACCACGGTCGGAGAAGAAACCCGGTGTCATTTCTGCAAAAACAACTGCCTCCGCACATTCATCGACATAGGCTCCGGAAACGGTACACGAAGGCTTATCGTGGCGACCTGCGAAAAGGGTACGGTGGAAGACCTGGGAGCCATGAAGGCCATACAGGCCGAACTCAACGCAGCCCGCAAGGCGAACCCGAATCTTCTGGACTATGCAGGGCGCGAAGTGTGGAAGGTCCGCGCGCACGAAAAAAAGACAGCGCCGCCGCTTTGGAATCTACGCCGAAAAAACATTCTGGCGCAAAGGTGGAAAATCCGGATCGGCATCCCCAGGGTGCTCGGGATGTATATTTACGCGCCTCTTTTTAACAGCTACTTCGAACATCTTGGGATACAGCCGGGCAACCTGGTCTATTCGGACGTCACAAACGAGGAACTGTTCCGGGTGGGATCCAAGCGCGGGTCCATCGATCCCTGCTATCCATCCAAGCTGGGATTGGCCCACGTCCACAATCTCCTGTTTGAAAAGCACAAGAAGAAACCGCTCGACTGCATTTTCTTTCCGATGTTCGACGTGCTCCGCTCCCCGCTGGTCAACATCCGGGCCAGCAATGCCTGCCCGACTACGGCCCTAACCCCCGAAGTGGTCCGGGCCGCTTTCACCAAGGAAGCCGACCTTTTCGCCCGGCACGGGATACTCTACCTCGACCCCCTGGTGGATATGTCCAGGAAGCATCTCCTGGCCAGACAGATGTTCTCCGAATGGCATCCCATCCTCAAACTTTCCAGGAAGGAAAATCTGGAGGCCGTAGAGGCCGGCTTCAAGGCTCTCGAAGAGTATGAAACATCCCTACAACGCAAATCCCGGGAAATCATCGACCGGCTGGAGCGGGAAGGCAATGTCGGCATAGTACTGCTGGGTCGGCCGTATCATCACGATCCCGGCATCAACCAGGGAATTCCCGAAGAGCTGCAGAAGCGGGGATACCCGGTCTTTTCCCAATCGACCCTTCCGTTGGACCCGGATCTTCTGGATCGCCTTTTCGGTGATGAAGTGAAGGAAGGCATTATCTCTCACCCCCTGGACATAAGCGATGTCTGGAAGCACACCTTTTCCGCCAACAGCGCGCAGAAATTATGGGCGGCCAAATTCACTGCACGGCATCCCAACCTTGTAGCGGTCGAACTGTCCAATTTCAAATGCGGGCACGACGCGCCTATATACGCCACTATCGAAAAAATCATCGAAACCTCGGGAACCCCATACTTCGCCTTCAAAGACATAGACGAAAACAAGCCGACCGGATCCATCAAGCTTCGGATTGAAACCATCGATTATTTTCTTAAGCGGTACCGGAAGGAACTCAAGAAAAAAGATTGAAGATTACCGATTGAAAATTCAAGATCGGAGTTGACGGGATTCGGTCCGGAAGATATCCAATCGACACAGCCCGCATTTCAAGACCGCCGCCTTCAACCACTCGGCTTTAATTTCGGTGACAGCCACCAAAACCTCGAAATTATTTAACCGCTTCTTCGTGAATTTCGAGGTTTTGGTGGCTGTCACCGAAATTAATTCTCAATCCAGGCTGAAGAACCGTATGGAGCAGGGATAGGGCCAGGTCTCTCCGTTGCTTGCCTTCACTGCGCCGACAATCGGGTAGATAATGCATAAAATTCCCAGGACAATCAGCAGGGGTATCCCTATGATGATGAAAATCAGCACAAAAAAGATTACGGCGAAAATGATCGCTGTAAATACCCAATTGGCCACGATCCTGCCGTGTTTGTCAATGCCGGGGAATTCGTCCCTCTTGATCTGCCACAGCACAATCGGGACGATGAGTCCGGCTAGAGGAATAATATAACCGCAAAACTGGGTTAAATGGATGAGCATCGCCCACATATTCGTATCCGAAGTGATTTTAGCGGTCGTCTCGCTTGCCACCTCATTCTCGGGCTGACTCTTCTCCAGAAGTGTTTTCTTCGCCTTCTCAAACTCCTCTTCGGAAAGCGCCCCGCTCTCTCTCAGTTTCTGCAGCTTCTCGATCTCATCCGATATGTTCATGGATTGCCTCCTTTGGACTGACAATATTCATATGGTCTGTATAAACCTGAAAAATCCGATAGCATATTTCAGCACATTAACGCCTTACAGGTATTATAGCTATTGATAACCTTCGGTTTATATATACGGGATAAAGCAGCCAAAAGTTCACCCGTCGGGCTTGCTCAAATTGGTTCTTAAGGATTAAGACAGACTAATTGTATCAGAATTGCAGTATTAGAGGATTAAAAGATTCCCTGAATTTTTCGGATAAGATATTTGAGACTGTCTCCGTCGGGTGTAGAATGGTTATCAATTTTTAATTCAATCATTTTTACGCGACATTGAGGACGAACCGTGAATTTGCCGGATCAGATTCCCGAACGTCTTCGCGATTCCGCGGTGTTCCTTCCGGAGTTCGACGACAATGAAGGGGCTTGGTTCAAAACGGACGCTATTGCAGTGATCAAGAGCCTCAAAGGTACGGATGTCTCCATCTCGGACGTCCTGATCCACAACATGGCTCTCCGGGGATATACACAATCCGAACCGGTTCTATCCGTTCACCGCTTTCCCAACGAGAACGACTCCGACTACTCCGTACGGTCCCGTTCTCTCGCTCTCGACTTCATACGAAACTTCGAAACAGTCAATGAAAAAACCCTGTTTGCGCTGAGATTTCCGTTATGGAAAGACGCGGCTTAGCCTGAACCGGCGTGGGATCCCGGTATTTGCGTCCCATTCAAACGAGGATATTTCGAGTAAATATCTTCCGGTCCCAGCCGAAGGCTTTATACAATGAGCCGCTCAAAGCGGCTTGAAAAAATTGTCGGGGTCGGTCTCGGAATCGGAATCGGT
>JAFGTD010000028.1 GCA_016934295.1 Acidobacteriota bacterium | reverse complement strand
ACTTCCTCCGGGAAGCCCGGCTGCCCCTGGTCGAGGTTCACGGCCAACAGTTCAAACCGCACCGGGGCGCGTTGCTGCAGATCGCGAAGGAGCGTCAGAAGGGTGAAACTGTCCTTCCCTCCGCTCAGGCAGACCATGATCCGGTCTCCGTCTTCGATCATGTTGAAATCCGCGATCGCCTGCCCCACGCCGCGCAACAGTTTCTTTTTCAGTTTCTGTTCCGGATCCATGCCCTCGTTCCCGTCAAATGGAAATTGTAGCATACCGTTTTCGAATCATTTGTACAGGTTCAAGACATAGCCCCTCTTTCCCGATCTTCAGAATCTTCAAATTTCAATCTGTAATGTTATAATTTTATTATGCAGCCTATCCGGGTGGTATTCCTTGGAACGGGGGACGCCTTTTCGGCAGGGGGACGTAATCAGTCCGCGTGCCTGATCCAGCATCCGCAGGTAACCCTGCTTCTCGACTGCGGCGCAACAATACTCGCTTCGCTTAACAAGTACAATATTCCGACCGATCCCATCGACGGCATCCTTCTCAGCCATCTCCATGGAGACCATATCGCCGGTTTGCCTTTTCTTTTCCTGCACTCCATGTATATTGAGCCGCGCACAAGATCACTCAGCATCCTGGGACCTGAAGGGCTGGAGGGCAGAATTAGACAGCTATATGCAGCCATGTATCCCGGCGACGCATCCACGCCTCTTCCCTTTGATCTGGTCTTTACGGAAGTGCAGCTCCGGCAGAAGTATTCCGTGGATATTCTGCGGATTGAACCGTTCCGGGCCAAACACCTGGACAATCCGCCCTCTTACGGATATACACTGGAACTGGACGGCCGGAGGATTGTGTATACGGGCGACACCGCGTGGACCGACGAGCTTCCCGTGCGTGCAAAAGGCGCCGATCTGTTCATCTGCGAGTGCAGCTTTTACGAATCGCAGGCGTCAAGCCATCTTAATTACCCCGAGATTAAGAGACGCCTCGCCGACTGCGGCTATAAGAAGATGGTGCTGACGCACCTGGGACGCGAGGTACTCGAGAAGAGCCGGGAGCTGGACCTCAAACTGGCCTACGACGGATCGGTCGTAATGCTTTAAAAATCTTCACGCGTTGACAGTTACACGTTTTCCCCACTTTACGGAAGGCTGCAAGCATGCTAATCTCTCGAACGTCTCCGCTGAAATCAACCGGCGGGCACACGCAAAGTGAGCCAGCGTAGCTCAGCTGGTAGAGCAACTGATTCGTAATCAGTAGGTCCGCGGTTCAAATCCGCGCGCTGGCTCCACTTAACTCCCCTCACCCTCACCTGTTGCCGTATGTTGACGTTTTGTTGACCCGCCGCGGTCCAGAACGTCCCGGCTTCCGCCGTCCGTCCCGGGCACCCAGCGGGCGTAAATCGATAACGTTATCTGCGGATTCTTGTGTCCGAGCTGAGCCGACACCCAGGTGATCGGCTTCCCTGCCGCCAGCTGGTGGCAGGCCCAGGCATGCCTCAGATCGTGCGGCCGGCGCCGGCGGATCTTCAGTTTCCCCTGAAGCCGGTTGAACGCCCTCCGGAAATTGCTGTATGAATGGTGTTTACCCTTATCCGTCGGGAATACCCAGAGGGGCATATCCCCGCCCTTCTCAAACCATTTCTTCCTGAGTTCCGCCTGGTGGATTTTCAGGGTTTCGATAAGTTCCGGGCTCAGGTCGACGGACCGTATGGAGGATTCAGATTTCGGTTTGCCGATCGGCCGGTTGCCGGACGCCGCCCTCCGGATCCGGGCCGTGCCTTCCCTGAAATCGATATCGTCCCATTGAAGCGCGATCGCCTCCCCGACACGGACTCCCGTACGGGACTGGAACATAATTATCGGCGCCCACTCCCCGGCAATGTCCTCCACGGCGTGCAGGTCCTGCAGGCTGAACGGATCGGGCTCGTCCCTCATCCTGTCCGCTGCCGAATAAAACCGGCCGAGGTCGCTTACAGGGTTTGATTCGATAATCTCATCCCGCACGGCCTCCTTGAGCATTGCCCGGAGCGTCGCAACCATGATCCTGATGCTGTCCCGCGAATAGGACCGTTTCTTCCTCTCGTCCGGTTTCCGGCTCCCGTATTCATACGGCTGCTCGAGCTTGTCGTTGATGAATTCCTTTACCCGGCCGTACGTCACGTCGGCAAGCGGCAGATTTCCGAATTGCGGCTTTATGTGGATGCGGACGTTGCTTTCGTAGCTTGCGATCGTGGCCGGCTTCAATCCTGATTTCTCCAGTTCCCGGATCCACCGGTCCGCGTAACCGCTTACCGTCAGACCGAAAGTTTTGCCCTTCGCCCTGAATCCGGCCAGGGCGGAATATCCGTCTTTCGCTATCAGCTTCTCCAGGTCGCGCTTGATCTCCTCCGCCCGTTTTTTGCTTTCCGAGACTTTCCGGACGTAACGCCTCCCCTTGTGCCTGACTACCAGGTACCACTTCCCCGGCCTCAACTCCCGTACCAGTACCGGACTCATGCCGCCCCCATGATCTCGTTATAAATCCGCTGTGCTACCGGATCCACATATTGCCGCTCCCGTTTTTTCCTCCTCGCCCAATAATCGAAGTCCGTAACTTTAACCAGGATTTTCCGCTTTATCCGCATGCTGGGAATATCCCCCGATTTTATCAGATCGCGCAAAGTCGATTCAGACAAAGATGTATATTCCACCAGTTCCTTGATTGAAAGGTAGCCCTTAATCATTGTTCCGACACGGTGCTATCAGATTTTCCATTCCTGCAAGCCAGGCATTGAACGCTCCCCAATTCACGTCGAACGCGATCGCAATTCCCTCACATTGTGTACAAACCGCCCTGCCCTGCTCTATATATCGATCCGACCAGTCACATCCACCCGGGCAAGGATTGAACTGGTCGCAGCCGCAGAATTCACAGACGAGCAGAACCGGGAGGTCCTCCGGGCTGAATCCCGAATCGGGCCCGGCGCCGACCGGATCCGGATCTGCTGAAAACTCCGGACCGTGTTCAGCTTGGTAATGGCTGCAATTGGCTTCGGCGCAGCTCATAGGATAATGGCATTCGAGCATATGGCCGCAGCTGCAGAACATGCAGGCCATGGGAGTCGCTGCGCCCAGGGGACAGCGGCCGTTTTCTATCAGTTCCACGCCGGCAGGATAATTCATGGATTTACCTCCGGGGAATCCGGGTTGCCCGCGGCTTTCTGCCGTGCCTCCTGGTAGATCCTATGGGTTTCCTCCGGACTGCAAAGAACCGCACCCAGTTCTATCGCCATCTGCCGCTTTCTTGCAGGGATATAGTAGTAGGGAGGAATGCTGTTCGGGTGGTACCAGATATCCTGGAGCCCGAGCCTGCGGGCCATGTTATGAAGCTCCATGGTGCTATCTGCGTGCATGCGGCTGCGAAAATTGTAGCGCCAGGATTCACAAGGCCGGCAGGGCATCAATCGGTCGACGTAAACGGTCATGGGATTCCTCCTCAGGATCGGCGTTTCCTTCGATTGAAGTGCGCAGCCGGCGCTGCCGCCTTTTTCCCGCCTGCCGGCTTCTTAGCCTTCGCCTTCTTCTTCGCCGAGAATTCCGCAACGACAGCCTTCTCAATCGCCTTGATGTCGATACCATGATGTTTGGCCAGTTCGGCCAGGCGGTCCTTCTGCCTGGCGCCGTCTATTCCATCCAGTTGCCTGCATACGGCCAGCTCGAGCAGGAGGCCTGCGAGTTCGTCGTCCGTGAGATTGGGGATGTGCTTTCGGATAATGGTATCATAGTCGACCCCGTGCCCTCCCCTGCACTGTTTCTTCTCCCACTTTCGCCTGGAGATGACGGCCTTCTGGAGTTCGGACCACAGGTCGTTCCAGAATCCGATCGCCACCGTCTCGAGCTCCGGACGCGTCAGGGGACTTTTCGCCTTTTCGATCACCGCCTCCAGGATCCGGATCCGGGCGGTCCGCTTCCGCTGCCTCAATTCCTCGTGGCGGTCCTGGAGCCGTTTCGAGCGGCCGTCCGAAGCGTCCGAACGGATGAGGGATCCGTGTTTGCGGCACTGCGGATCCGCGCAGACGTCGACCGTTTTGCCGCGATCCCTGTATCCGGACACGACTATGGCTTTCTGAACGCTCCGGCAGCGGTCCTTCTTTCCCTGGATCTCGTGGTACCGGGATGCCGGCAGCAGGTCGGCTTTTTCCTCTCTCGGTTCGAGATGGTAATCGACACTTACTTCGAGGGGATGGACACCCTTCGCCTGCAGCTGCGCTTTTCTAAGCTTGATGTGCGCCTGCAGTTTCTCTTCGAAACACTTGCGGTCCGTGCAGGTGTCCTTTTTAGCGATGTCCGGGAACAGCTGCGGCAGATATCCGGTCCGTTTCGGGCACGTGGTGCAGGCCCCGGCCGCGGGCACCAATTCCGGATCGTCCTTCTTGAACGGCGCCCCGTTAAGATCCAGGTGGACGTTCTCCTGGATCCAGTTCGAGAGCTGACGGACGCTGCGGGCATGTTTTTCTTCCCCTTTTTGGGGCAATCCATATTGATCCAGGAAGCAGGCTTCGAACGCCTGCTCCTGGTCCTGCGGTTGCAGCCTGGCAATCAGGATCGCGTGTGCTGCTGTAATCCGGTCCTCGATAAAGGCATCCTGCACCGGCTGTATCAGGTCGATCAGCTTCAACCGCTGGTAGACGTAGCTTTCCGACCGGCCTACTTTCGCGGCAATGGAGGCGACCTCGTAGCCCGACAACTCATGCAGTGTTTTGAATCCGACCGCTTCCTCCAGGGGATGGACATCCTCCCTCTGGAGGTTCTCGAGAATGGAAATCTCCAGGGCCTCGACGTCGCCGATCTCCTTGATCCGGGCCGGCAGTTCCTTCAACCCGGCCGCCTTCGCCGCCCGGTACCGCCGGGCGCCGGCGATTATCTCGTAATGGCCGTTGACCGGCCGGGCCAGGATCGGTACCAGTACGCCGTGCCTCCGGACGCTTTTCGTCAATTCCTCCATTTGCGTTTCCGAAAATCGCCGGCGGGGATTCCTGGTGGATTCGGCCAGGTTGTCGATCGGGATGGATTGGAATTCGTTCATATTTGAACGTCCTATTTTCTGGGATGTTGGACATCAATATGCGTGGTTAGGCCAAGGTATGTTTTGAATTTCTGGCCACATTTTTTGCATTTATATTTCCATGGTTCTTCAGCGGCAGGTTTGCTTTTGGCTGCTGCCGGAGACTTCCTGGAACGCTTGTCCTTCGAATTTCCTGTTTGTTGCTTCTTGCGCTCTTTGTTCCAGGTGTTACGGCATTCCTTGCATGTCCCGAGATGGCCATCGGCACATTCCTTGTGCAGAGGAAAGCTGTCGAGCGGCTTGATTTGCAGACACTTCTTGCACTGCTTCTCTCCGGTTGAAGGAATTGGTTTACCTGTCCTTTCCGGATGCTGCATTTTGGGAGATATAGGATCCGGCCGCCTGGGATTTACAATGGTTCCGGGAGGGATGATGCCTGTTTTCTCCAGGTCCTCAAGCGCTTCAATAGCCCTATGTGCTTTGGATACATACTCACGCAAACAATTCAGAGTATTTTGGATTTCTTCCATGATTTCCTCTAAGTTGATTCAATCCCTTCCCTGGAATCGCTTTGACGGCGCCCAGGAAGGATCGGTGAGATATCGCCTGATTGTTTCAATCGCCTCTTCCGCCCCGCGGCAGACCGTTACCGCGTATCGCTGGACCGTCAGTTTCCCGATCCATATCTGCTGATCGAGACTGACTGTGCCGGTCTTCGTTTTGAGTTCTATGAAAAGCCCGTTCCATTCCTGACGGGCCACGGGCAGGAACAGATCCGGAACGCCAGCTTTCATCCCCTCCTCACGGAGTTTCCGTCCTTCGGGTGAATATCTGACTATTTTCCCGCCTTTGTTGTACCTGACGGCTTTCGGCCTCATGCCCCCGTTGGGGATGGCGAATATCAGGCCGGCTTCGGGAAGCTCGATCCTCATGGCTTCGGCCCATTCAATCACCGCTTTCTGCTCCTGGTGCTCCGTCGAGGTCCTCGAAAGCCATCTCATACTTATCCTCAAATACTCCGAAATCCTGCTTCAAATAATCAGGCGTAATGGGAATGCAGCCGAGACATGCGGTTTCGTCTGTTCCTGAAGTTCTTGCTCAAACTGTGAATTGTCACTATTTTCAGGAACCGCAACCCTGATCACCAGCATTTCAAATGCAACGCCGTTTTCTGTTTTGCCCGTCCAGATCCGGGCGGGGATCCCGTCGTTTACAAGTATGATCTGATCAGTATTCTCAACTGTTGCTCGCAATATCTTCTCCAGTTCGAATTTCAGGGCGATATCTGATCGCTTCCTGGGCCAGGTTGTTAAACCTTATGTAGTCGTCGCTTTTCTCTGCTTCGGCCATATCGAGGGCATAGTAAAGGGCTTTTATGTAGTCAAGGTTCTTGTTGGCGTCCATGACAAGTTTGGTAATACGCGCTATGGAAGCCTCGTCGCTTAAAACCAGTTTCGTGAAGTATCCGATCGAGGCCAGGAATTTTACGAAGTTCATGAATGCCGCCGCTTCATCTGCCGTATGGAACCGGCCGAGTTCCTCGTCCGGGGTGAGTTTTTCGGGAAAAATGCCCGGGGCAACGGGATCATTCGCGATCGATGCAAGAATGAAATACCTTTTCATGCCATCCTTTTGGAAGATCCTGGCCGGAGGGTTTGGCTGCACCAGTGGTGGATAGGCTGCTAAGCGATACTCACATTTTAGCCTTGAATTCAGGCGCAACCTGGAACTCTGCAGATCACGCATCCGCTTCACAGCTCCGGATCTCCTCCGGTCATTTCCGGTTCAATTACGAATAAATTAGCAATAGACAATTGTTTTAATTTCTTCGTATAATTCCATCTGTAGCAAATACTTTGAAATCCCATTCAGGCCCGTTCGCCATTGTTTTTTTAACAGCTTTATCCTGGGGAACCATGAGCGGACGGGTCCTTAATTTCAAATATCCGATTGGGAGTGAATACCGATCGCCGGCACGCACAATGCAAGGAATGTGATATAATGCATAAGGCGTAAAGCAAGCTCCCTGGTCCTTTCACTCCCAATGCCGTTAAAATCCGAATTTATTCCGTAAAACCTGGACAAAGCAGTACCCGCCGTAGATTGCGAGCCAAGCGAAAATGGCAAGAACGATCCATGTTCCATATTTGCGCCAGCTGTTTGATGCATAGTCGATGTCCCGGCTCCATCGTTGTAGTTGTCCATTTTCGATGTGCTGTGTATGTATGTCTTTGCCGACAATAGGTTCCCGGTATGATGTTACTGCCCTGCGTTCTGCAGGGCTACAGCCCTGTCTAAACCAAAGGACCATATCTCACCCCGATTCCTATGCGCAGACGCCGCAAATTAGCTTGTAGCTGAATCCCTGTCCGTATTCCCTGGAGCCGTTGATCGTTAATTCGATGACAATCCGGCCGTTTTTACTGAAGGTCCTGGTCTGCCTAATATCGAGCTTCGGCCGCATGGAGACAACTTCCTCCTGATGCTCCCGGATCCTGGCAGAGCGATCCCGGATAGCTTGTTGCCGGTCCCATCTATATAGGCAATCGATGATGTTCATGCCCAGGCCTCCCTCCATCCACAAAGTAAACCTTGTTTCGCTAGACTTCTGAACAAGCGCCGTACTAACCTTCTAAGAATCCATGACTCAGAGTGATCAATCATATGAGCAATGGACTCTAAGGTTTGCTTTTCGTATTCCGTCAAACGTACGGAAGCAGTTTTTAAAAGTTTCATCAGTAAAAGCCTCCTTTTCGAGGCTTCGAGAAGCTGGTGTTGCTCATGCAGCATTTTTATTCAATTGGGGATAATATTCTTCCGGAGGAAACACTTCTTCTGGTTTCATCTTTAGGACAGAAGATATGCAACAGACTACAAACCATGATGGATTTGTATTTTTTCCACGTTCGATGTCATTAACGGTTCCACGACGCAGACCTGCAGCTTCGTCTAATCCAGTTTGTCTGAAACCCTTTTGTTTTCTGATTTCCTCTAATTTCATTACACATTCCATCGGATATATCCATATATATCGGATTAATCCGTTTAATACAATAGTTATTTTAATGGATTATTTAATTAATCCGTATCCATATTGATATGTCGGCAAATATAGTTGCGGATAAATCCGAAAAAAAATATTATTGACGCATGAAGGGAATAGGGAATCTTGTTAAGGAATTGCGGCTATCATCTGGTATTGAATTGAGCCAAAAGGAGTTGGCTGATAAAGCAGGCTTGAATGTTGAAACCGTTAATAGAATTGAACATGATCAAAATACAGCCATCGACTCACTTTATAAGATAGCGAATGCACTCGGAGTCACAATAGGAGATCTCCTTCCCGAAGAACAATATCCCCAGGAATTCAAAAAGGCACACAATAAGGGCACGTCTCAATGTAACGATCGCGAACATGAAAAATATCATAAGCTGCTGGAAGAGATCCTTCATTCTGAAAAAGATGAGCTTATTCAGTGCATTACAGTCAACTTAAAATCATTGTCAGCCAACGCTTCCGACAGACCTTACCGCAGAGTCCTTACAGCAGAGGAACTTCAAGATCCTGCAGCCGGATTCGATAGGGACTTTTCTTTTAAGAGAAGCTCGAAGGGATAGAGCTACGGGCGGAGGCAGATAGATAATTTTACCACTCGTCACAATTCGCCATCTACCGCAGTACTTACAACGTTCAACATTTTTATTAGGATATGGTGTTATCCATCGATGCTCCTGGATAACGTCATATAATATGTCCTGCATGCTTACCATGGTACGTTGTGCTTTCCTGGGGGATTTTCGGGTTGAGGGAGTTTATCTGAGAAATATCGGGATAAACGTTATTACTGACGAACCAACGGCGAGAATGTTTCAATAATATCTAATCTCTAATAATTTAGTAGTTCTCTCAAGTCGATAAGATTTTAGGATAAAAGAAAACAGCGACGGATCGCGCTGGAAGTTAAAATCCAGCTACAGTTCAAATTACTTCTTCATCAAAGCCATCTGAAACCAGTTGGGCTTACTTAACTATATGTCGCATGGAAATGACAGAATCAGTTACTAAAAGAGATCAGTATAATTGGAGCTAAAATGCTTATTAGAAATAAACGAAAGTTATTCTTTGGGATAATTTCTTATGTTGTAGCAATCATATGCTTTATAAATGCCAGCATAGTTGATGAAACCAGAGCATTATTTATAGGCCTAGGTATCTGCTTAACATTATTGGGGACTATTTCATTTACTAAGAAGGACCAAATGTTTAAGAAATGATATTTATGCTGATCCCGGAAGGACAACATCGCCCTTCATGTTGTGACTTATATAGGAAAGACCAATGGAACTTGATAAAATAATGACTCCCCATGTAGTCACGGTTGGAATGGATGATGAATTGCTGACCATTCAGGTACTTTTTGAAAGCTTTCAATTTCATCATCTTTTGGTGCTCGGTGAAAATGACGTTCTTGTCGGAGTGATTTCCGATCGCGATTTGTTGAAGCATATTAGCCCATTCATAGCAACCCTTGTTGAGCGTCCTATCGATCTACGAACGCTTAAGAGAAAAGCTCATCAAATAATGAGTAGGAAGTCGATCACGGCAACCAAGGAACAATCATTAAATGATGCAGCAGCGTTAATGATTGAAAACAATATATCCTGTATCCCAATTATACGCCGCGACCAAACTATTGAAGGGATCGTTTCTTGGAAGGACATTATGAAACACCTTGTTCAAAAGGGTAGTTTTTAAGTTCCATTCTTATGAAAAAGGAAAGGGAATATTGCTGGCCTTAGTTTTCGAAAAGCATAAATCAAAAGAAAATCGTCCCTTCATTAATAAACAATGAGACGGAGTGACATATTTCTGAGATGTCTCGTGGCGACAAGAGTTAAGAAGGAAATAATGTCCTAATTTGTAAATCACAATTATCCGATAATTACAGCAGTACTCTGGGATGAACTGCCTCCGGCCGTCTGAATCCGAGTCCAGTGTCTGGCCGGAGGCGTTCGCCGGGCTGAATTTCCGCAATCCTTTATTCAGAAAAGAACGCATGAAAGGGGCACCGAATGATTTATTTAATTAGCTACGATTTGAATAATCCCGGAAATGACTACGCACCATTCTATAAGGCACTTTCTACTTTAGGAGCACAAAAAATCCTTATGTCCCGTTGGATTCTGAAACACCCCAAGGAGGATATAAAAGGTTTAAGAAATCACTTATGGAAGTTCATGGACGAAAAAGATCGGCTGCTTGTTACATCGTTAGATAAATCCAATTTGGCTTTTAAGAATCTTATGATTGATATCAATAGCATATTAGATCCATAGTAAAAAACATGTGATATGTCAGGAGATAATATGAAAAAGCACACTTGTTTTTCAATTATTCTACTAGTTGCGATATCGTTTGCATATGCCGGCGAAAAGGTACTAACAAGAAACGCAAAGATTTACATCGAAGAGATGGAAAATGATCTCGATGGCTTTATCCGGGCTGAAATGATCAAAAAAAAGGTCCCCATGGAAGTCTTATTGAGTCCTGAAGGTGCCGATTACATCCTGACCGGAAGTCTTGTAATCCAAGAAAAAAGATCCTGGCATGAAGGATGGCTGTCTGCTGAAAAAGACCACAACATTGCTAATATCATGGTCGTTGATCCAAATGACAATAAAATGATTTGGGCTTCCGAGGCTGGAGATAGAAGCTGGTGGTGGGGATCTTTAAAGCGTGGCGGCCCACGAAAAACGGCCGAACGGCTTGTTAATAATCTGAAAAAGGCTATTAAGAAAGAAAAGAAATAGAATGGGATTAGGGATAATCTGCAGGAAGAGATAAGCAAATATGATCTGATTACTGGCAGGATCCGGGAAGCCATAGAAAAAAGCAGCCTCAACATTCCTAATCAATTTACCACCCTATTTAGTGCATACCCGAAAACACTTCTGACGGCTCATCTGGGAAGGGGCCAAAGATCGCCCAACCTTCCTCGCTTAAAATTTTTATAACCTGGCCCTCGTCAGTCTACTTTCGTGCTGAGTAATTCAGAATATTCGTGATCAGAATCCACATTCCCTCACCGTAATCCAGCCAGGTATATTACATAAGTTTCTCCCAACTGCTTTTGTTTCGTGAAGTGGAGGTATATTTCAGGAAAAATTAAGGGATAAATTACAGGATGAGCTTGATTTATAAAAATTATCTGAAACCGAATTAATTAGTTACCTCTAAAATCACGATATTAAATATAGATCCCATATAAGGGGAAGGTTTTTGATTGATGATTTAGATTTGTTAGAGGTTTTTATGAAAAAAGATTTAGATTCAATAATTCTCACAAATCAGGAACTCAAAATTATGAATGTGATCTGGGATAAGGGGGAAGTCAAAGCAAGGGACGTATTGAACGTCATATCCCATACAAAAAAAGCAGCCTACACAACAATAAGCACTGAGTTGACAAAACTTGAAAAGAAAGGCGTCCTGGTCAGATCAAAAAAAGGAATAACCAATTTCTACAAACCTCTCCTATCGCATCAGCAGGCAATGAACAACCACATCAAGTATTTGATCGATAATCTTTTTAGCGGCAATCCGGAAAAACTGCTCGAATTTGTAATGCGAAATATGCTCGAATTGACTGATCTGGTATCAATTTTATATTCAAAAGGCCAGCGCCATTCAATGATGAACGTGAATTAATACTGATCACGCAATCCGGCTGATTATTTAGTCCGCTTGTATTTCCCGAACTCCCGGGCGCCAACATATCCAAGATAGCCGGCAATGAATACTTCCCACAATATATCGGGGAAATCGATCGGCTTCAGGTCCGTAACAGCCACTCCTCCGATCATTTGCGCTAATGGTAAAACAACGAAATTGAAGGCAAGGATTATGTAGAACAGATAAAGGAAAGTCGGTCGGGCCCGAGAGACCATTTTATCTCCGGACTGAGCTTCCGCCCGGATATTAGCCGAGGCCTCCGCGATCGTTGCTTTTTCAGTTTCCATAGCCTTGACCGTCAATTCATATTCCTTCATCTGGATCTCGTGCTGGTGGTTTTCAATTGCTTTTTCAAACTCCTGTTTTGCTTCCGGAGACAGTTTGAAGGTTCCGACGACGTCCTTAACAAGTTTCCCAACGCCGCCGCCCAATACATTGGACAGAAAGCTCATGGTTTAATCCTCCAGCATTGATATGAATCCTTCCCAGGGGAAAAGTTTTCCCGGGCAGGATTTGTAAGTAGCAAAATCGGTATGACGCTTGACGTTCTCGATCGGAATGCTCCAGATCCCCTGCAGGGATTTCACCAGCATGGCGAGCTGGTCTAATGCCGGATCCGGAGGAGGCGCAAAATCGAAGTTACCAACAACGCAGATTCCCAGAGAACGCCGGTTCATCCCTTCTTCTCTGCAGTGAGCGCCGGTCTGTTCCTGCATTCGGCCCATGAGGATTTCGTAATGATCCCCGATTAGTTCCAGGCCGAAGTGATATCCGACGTCAATCCAACCCTTATGCAGGTGGTACTTTCGGATTGCTCCCCAGGAAACTGTAGTACCATCTTCGGTAAGTGAGTGATGAATTACTATATGGTCCGGCCTCATTTCCCTCCCTCCGGTTGATGAGAAGCTCTGCAGGCAATAAACTCCTCGTGCAACTCGTGGTGATGAGCACGGCCGTCGTTTATCCGTTCCTCCATTTCGACAACCTGTCCCTCGATTCCAGTCACCAATATGTCCCGGCCTTTCTCGATCTCCTTATGCTCATTCCTGGAAATGTATTTGCCGTTAATTGCCGAAAGAATCTTGTTTTCAAGCTGCGCCATATCGCGCTGTCCGCGCAGATTCACGATGAGGTTGATTCCAACCCCGACCGTGGCCAGGCCGGAAAGAGCAGCAGTGACTTCAACCAACATTCGAATAAGCCTCCAATCCCGGAAAGGTTTCAATTACCGGAATTATGCTGTCAACAGGTCACACATGGGAATGTCCTGTTTGACAGGACAGGTTGAATCTGTGAAACGATGAGTACCTACGGCTGCATGATGAATGGATCCGTGGTGCGTTTCGTACCCGTGAGGGATCCGTTCACCGGCGTGATTCTGAATTGAACGGGCTTGTTCAGATCCGCATCGTCCGCAGTACGCATCGCCAGGGTGTACGTATACTCGGTTCCCGTGAGGCCTCCCTGGGTACGCTTCAATACTTCATCGATCAAAACCTCAACGGTGTATGTGCCCTCCTGCCCTCCGGAAACGCTGCCGGCATCCTGGGCCACGATCCCGCTCCCCTCCTGGGCAGTCCGATTCCGGTGCGCCCAGGTAAGAACGGCATCCACGGCGCCGATATGCGCGCCATCCGGCCAATATTGTCCATTTATCTGCACCTTGCCGGGCGGATACGGCAGCTGCGCCCTGCTTTCGGTGGTAGCCGATACGGCCGAAACACTGCCGATATCGATCGTGCCCCGGTCATTGTGAGGGAGCATTTTCGCATACACGGTCTGATCTTCCGGATAGGCCACGTCCCGGGTAATGGCCGTATTAAACCTGCCGCCGTCGCGAATGATCCACACGCGCGCGCCAAGAGCATGATCCAGTGGCAAGGTATCGAATACTGCGCGCACGACGTTGGAAATGGTGTAGGTACCGTCCTGGTTATCGACAATCGTTTTAAAGGCGCACAATTCATAACTTCCGCCGGCGTCCTCTATCAACAGCAGGGAGTCCCCGCGGTAAAGACCTGCATCGTCCGTATTCACCACGTCTTCCAGGTCCGTGCCGCTGACGGTAAAGCCTGTCGCATCGACGGCATCGGTGTTGCGCGGATAGGCGGCCGTTAATGTCCCGCTGGGCGTGAATAAATCCACGGTATTGGTCTGGTAGTAGCCGCCTCCATCGTCGGTCCACACCTCGAAGCTGTCGCAGCTGCCGTCCGCCTGTACAGCGCCAGCCAGCAGCCGCCTTTCCACGGCTTCCAGTAATTGATAGGGTACCTCGTGCAGGAGCTGCGCCTCCGGAGCCAGGGGAGTGCCGGCATTGGGATCCGTCCAGCCGCTTCCGGAAGGCGGATCATATGCCGTATACGCGGCATTGAAGACATCCTCGCAGATCTCCACCTCCATCATTCCGTCGGTAAGGCTGCCGTAATCGATACCGGTAACGCGCACGGCCATCTGGTTTATCCCCAGGGCCGGCCAGGTCAACTTGAACGGACTGCCCATGCGCAGCGCCCAGGCTTTCCTATTTATTTTTATCCTTCCTTTACCGATCGGGTAGCTGTGCGTGCGCAGTTCCCGATTGCAGACTTTCTGAGCGGCCGCGGCATTGCTGAATCCGGAAAAGTCCATGCTTTTTGTGGCCAGCTCGCCGTTTCGTATGGCGAAGTTCGCCGGCTCCTGGGCCTGCACCATCCCCTGTTTCCAGGTATCGCGCTCCGTGTAAAGCACCTTGATTTCATTGACAGTATCTTCCCAGCTGCCGCGCGAGAATTCGCATTCTGCAATTTCGTCCTGGCCGTACTCCGGAATACTCTCCAGGTCATAATCCGGCCGTATCAATTTGAGAGTCCACAGGCCCGTGGCCGGATCCGTATAGCACACTCCGTCGATATGCTGCAGGATCGTTTCAATTACCTTGTCCGCCTCCTTCGGGCTATCCAGAAGCATGCTGATGCCTAGGCCTTCATCAGCCAGCGTCACACCGGCGTCATAGAAACTGTCTTCATCGAACTGCGGCGCCGGAAAACCCAGCGCCCAGGCTTTCGCCTGCAGGCACTCGTAGATAATTTCCGCCGGATTTGCATCGCCGTCGATGTTCGTCTGCGCGCCGCTCAGGCCCAGATTGGAGGGACACCGCCGAAGGACAAAAGCCAGGTTTTTAATGTACTGCTGCGTTCCCAGATACCACTGATTGCATACCATGTGGCAGACGTTGCGGTAGGCCGGATAGGTAATATCCAGCTTGTTACTCATGTAGCCGTTGCTTTCCTGAGTGCTGCTTCCGTAGTAAAAGGTTCCCCAGCCCTGTAGGCCTCCTTCTTTTTCCTCCCCGCCGAAACAGTTCGGATCGTCCACGTGAACTTTTTTGCTGCCGTCAGGATTGGTTTCCGGTTGCGTAAAAGAAACGGACTTCAGATCGCCGCCAGTACCCGCCATTACGTCTACCAGGGCATCCACCTGGCCGTGGCAAAGCGCCAGGTCCATTCCAAGAAAGTATTTGTACCCGGCCGTATAGGTCCGGCCGAAGGACATCCAGCCCATGCTTTTTTTAATTGCCCTGACCCTGTAATCTCCGTACCACACCACGTTTGGCGCCTTCAGGCAGCACGTTCCCCAGAATACCGGCAAGTTCCGGCCTTCCTCCGCCGTAGGCACCTGCAGCTCCCCCAGGGCGGAGGCCTTGACGTGGGGCGCCTTTTGAAGCAGGCCCGTCAGTACCGTGGTGCCGATATAAAGAGTCAGAAGTATCCAGAACATAGACCGTTATCCCACTCCGCCGGCAAAGGGGTTTCTGCCCGGGATCCACTCCCAGCCCATGAAATTCACCCCGTTGTCGAATTTAGTAACGCAGCCGTTGTCTCCGCCGTAGGATCGGTCGCATCCCGCGTAGACGTTGACCGTATCCCCCACACTCAGGCCGATTAAAGGATTGATCAGCACGACAGTATCGCCCGTATGGGAAAGCACCATACGCCGGTCGTATCCCTTTTCGATATGCCCCAGGGCAAACCAACCGTCCTCTTTGCCGGAGCACGCGGCAATTGTCACCGTAAGACCGTCTCCGCTGATTGACAATACCGTGCCCGACACCTTCCAGAAGGCGCCGGAAAGCCCGCAGCCCGGATCGAACAGGACTCGGTTACACTGGCGTTGGAAGCAAGCCGTGGCGATCGGCCGCTTCAGAATTTCCGTATCGGGGGCGCAGTCCAGCTCGCAGGTATCCCCGGCCGTGAAGCGGCCCAGTAGCACCCGGCCGGTAAATGCCACTTTCATTTCACTTTCCGGCTCGCCTTCGTGCCCGCGGAATATCACCAGAGTCAACGGCGTATCGGGAATGTAGGAAATGAACAGCTGCGTCAGTTCATGATCCTTCGGCAAGGTCACCTTTATGTGGCCGCCCTTCACTTCGGAATTTGCAGACGTATTCGTGCGGCTTACTACCTCCGGTTTATAAGAAGCTCCCTGGTAGATCTTTTCTTCATCGGCACTTGTTAGCCTCCAGGCTTTGTCCTGAGTCTGAAACAGGTACAGTTCGAACGGCTGTCCACTGCTCGTGCTCTGCTCCTTGCTGTCATAACTCATGGATTGATCTCCAGGGGCACTTCCACCAGTTCCAGCAATACTTCCGCCACGTCGCGGCTGCTCCAAACGATTTCCGGCTCGTCGGTAGCCAGGCGCACTAACATCAGAAACGAAATCATGCAGCTGCCGGCCGGAACGTCCTCGCTTCCGCTAAGAGCGCTGTCCAGGGTGAGTGTTTCCGTATCGGTACCTTCATCCGACGCGGTTACTTTCCGATAATACCGGGTGCCGCTTCCGTCCAGCATTGTGAAGCACAGATATCGCCTTGCAGCGAGTGGGTATTGGTACCGCATGTAACCGGTTTTTTTAACGATAAGATTAGTTACACCTGCAGAGAGATCCACGGCCTGCACCAGGTCGTGCTGCGAACTTGGAAGCCAGAAGGCAGCCTGGCGCCCCTTCCGGAGAGCGGTCCAGGCCCGGTACGCGGCAATCTCCTCCCTGTTAGAGAGCGTCCATAAAAAACCGGTTGATTGCCCAATGGCCACGCCGCTGCGATCGACGGAGCGTATCTTTCCCGTAGCCTGATCCAGTATCTGCAGAGTGCGCGTGTAAATTACCGCCCGATCGGCCGATGTATTTGGATCGATAGAGAGTACGTCATGGCCATATACCTGGTCCGGTTCCGCCGGATCCACGTCGGCAGACGGATCGCATTGAAAGGCCAGATCTATTTCCGAAATACCGGGCGTCAGGCGATCCAGCCGGGCTTCCCCCTCCAGTCTGCCCGTTAAAATTGGTATAGCGTATGTAAGGCCGTCGGCCGGCCAGCTGTTGTTTATCGGTGCGGTAAGGGTAATGCTGCCAGCTGCCACGCTCGATATGCTGGCAGCTTCGTTATTGAAAAAATCGCGCCACAGAACCACAATGCCGCTACTCTGAAATTTCCGGTTTTCCGTGTTCAGATAAATAACCGTATCACTTGCATTTGCGGGTTGCGCGAGCGGCTGGGCGTCCGGCCAGAACGGGACGCCGAAGATCCGGCTCCCCTGGCCATAGAGAAGTGCCTCCATGGCGGCCGCCGTGCGCCGGTCGATGGGCATGACACGGTAGGATACGTGCGCGCGCGGATTTTTCCGCAGGGCAATGCGCTGCTCGAAGGCCGTGTAGCTGTTGAGGATACTGGTCAGATACTGGGTGCGTTCTTTAACCGGATCCGTCCAGTCGGGCAGGGCGCCGAAAACCGCTATGCGTTTTCCGGTGACAAGCAGATCCGTACCGCTTTCGCCCGTTACAAGAAAAGTGACAACGGCATTGATGGTGGCGTCGCCGTCCTTGGGCACGATCGTTTCAAAATTCCGGGCATGCATCGGTGCGAAACGGAGCGGATAGCCCAGGGGATTATTCACCTGCACGTTTCCGCTGTCATCGATATTCACACCGGTAAGTACGCGTATGGCGTCCCGATGAGTATTCCAAAGGTTTGTATCCCAGGTAACGTCGTTGAGTACAAAGCCGCACTCTTTTTTCCTGGGCGTCACAATAATCTTGTCGAACAGTTCCTCAAAGCAGGAGAGCACATCGGTGCCGTATTCATTGCCGGGCTCCGGGCTCAGAAGCGCGTCATATTCAGGGTTAAGCGGATCGTCGCTTATGCCGCTCATTGAATCCGCCAGGTATCCTCCGCGGACGTCCGGTAGATCGCGTTCTAAGTCAGGAGTCAAATCAGGCGGGTATAAAATGGTCGGAAGTGAATTAACGAAAATTTCACCGCTGTAGTCCGCCATCAGGCCACCTTTTTGACAGCGAAAGTCGGAAATATCATATATGTATCCGCGCCCAGCTGGATTTCATCCCCGGTCAGATATCCCTTTTCCACCGCATTGCTCTGCCACACGTCCGGAGCCGTGGCAAGCAGGCACGGGCCGCCCGCATCCCTTTCTACGTACAGCCTTATAGGGAGAAGCACGGCCTGGTTGTTCACCGAGCTTACCAGGTAGTCTTTAATCGATTTTGTATGCGGGATAGTGTTTGGAATGCTATGATCGCCGTCCACCGTTCCGTACCCTTTGCGGCCGGTCCAGCCCTCCCTGGCAACGGATGTCTCAGGGCCGATGCCTATCCACTTATCCGTGAAAGAATCAACATCCGCTCGGATGTAACTGCCATTAATCGTGCTGGCGTATTCATTCGTGCCGTAATGAAAGGGGCACCGCATATTATCGTTCTGCGGCGTATTGTAAGTATTGCCGCCCATCACCTGCCCGTAAAGATATTGCCCGCCGGTCCAGTTCCCGCCATGTTTGATAATGTCCAGGCCAAAGCCCATCACCATGAAAAGGCCCGCATTCCGTTCCACCACAATCGTGTAGTGGTCATTTCCATCATGGAAAAAGTAATAGGCATGGTTTGTTCCTGTATTCACTACTATACCGGTGCCCACGGCTTCATTATCCGTACCCAACGGCGCTCCTGTGGTACTGGCATACCATGGCTGCCCGCTGCCGGCATATGCAGTGCTCAGATACATAAAAAGGCACGGGATAAGGCAGTCGTTGTAGTAGTAGCTTATCCACGGGCATCCCGTAGGCCGCGTTCTAAAGTGAACATACCAGCTGCCTTTATGCAGGTGACAGCGCCAGCCGCTGCCGTCGGCCATTGAATCATCCAGAGTCCATCCCTGGGTCACCAGCCAGGCGGCCAGCTGCTGCACCAGGTCAATTTGTGAAGTGGCGCTGCCGGTTGAATATCCCATGGATTTTCCTCATGCCAGTTTGACTGCAAAATATTGAATACTCGTAGTGCGGTATATGTCCTGAACTACCAGCCAGGGGATGCGGTTTTGGGTAACCGTATTTTCTGAAGAATTGCCGTGCCCGCTGATCCAGCCCACACCGTCGAATTCCCCCCATATGTTTTCAGGAGTGGTTTCGCTCATGACGATCGGGAATATCGGATAGCTGTCGTCCAGTCCCTGGCGCAGATCGGTGCCCACTCCATCATCGGGCGTCAACAGTCCGAAATGAGGCTCCGGATAGCGGCCGGTAAAGCAGAATCCCGCCCACAGGCCATCCGGCCGGCGCATGCGGCAGGTGTGGTTTGTATTCAAATCATCGTTATTCCCGATATTCTTTGCGAATGTAGAGATGTAATTTGAAGTGACGCTCCAGCGCCAGCTGGTCGATGTTTCCGAAGGCTCATAATCGTAGGCTAGAGAACCGCCGATCATTAGAGGGTAGGGTATCGCATTGGGATCCATGTACGGCGTGATAAGCCCCAGATATGCGGCCACATACACGGTACTGACCTTTACTACGATTACCACCCGGCGGCCGTTGGCCACGAACCAGTAAGGCATGCTT
>JAFGTD010000343.1 GCA_016934295.1 Acidobacteriota bacterium | reverse complement strand
TTAGCAGCCTCCTGTAATTCTTTCTGTCGATCCCCAGCCTGCCGGGCCAGCGCTTCTAACTGTTTTTTTAACTCCTCAATTTTCGTCTGAAGTTCACTGACCACTTTGGTTTTCTCGTCACGCTCGCCGGAAAGCTTCAACGCCTTTTCCTGCATTTCGGCTATGGTTCGTTCATGTTCCTCCCTGGTTTTAGCAGCCTCCTGTAATTCTTTCTGTCGATCCTCAGCCTGCCGGGCCAGCGCTTCTAACTGCTCTTTCAACTCAGCCCTGGATTCTGCATCTTCTTTCCTTGCTTTCTGCATCTGCTCCAGCGCAGCCTGCCGGTCTTCTTCCCGCCGGACATATTCATCGCGCTCCCGTCTGAAAGAGTCAGCCTTTATCCGGATTTCACCCATGATCCTGGACTGTTCATCTCGTTCACTTGTAAGCTCTCCCACCTGCGCCCGTAGTTCAGTAGCGTCTTTTCTTTCTCCTTCCCTGGCTTTATTAACCTCCTGCAACTGATCCTGACTTTCTTCAACCTGCCGGGCATATTCATCCCGCTCCCGTTTGAATGTCTCGACATTTGCCCGAAGCTCTTCGACTATTTGGGTCCGCCTATCGTTCTCTCCGACAAGCTCTTTAACTTTCTCCCGGAGTTCCACTATGGTTCCTGTTTTTTCTTCCCCGGCTTTTTCAGCCTCCTCCAATTGCTCCTGTCTGTCCTCAACCTGCCGGGCATATTCATCCCGCTCCTGTTTGAGCATTTCAACATTTGTCCGGAGGATATCGATATTATTTTTCAGATTTACATTGTCCAACCGCAACTCTTCCATCTGTCCCTGGAGTATTTCTATCCTTTTTTGAAATTCCCTGTTTTGCAGTTGCATTGCATTTCGATGAAAGGTCCAGCAGGGGCGATCAGTATCCTGGTGGTCTTCCTCGTTCAAGATATCGAATCCTGCATTCCGGAGCCATTCCAGGATTCGGTCCGCCGGTTCACCCCCTTCATAAAGAGGCTCATGCCCGCAAAATAACCGTATTCTTGAAAATAAATGCAGCTTTTCTGATCGCTGTAAGGCTTGCAGTACCGATAATTCCTCGCCCGGAATATCGACAATCAACTGGTTTCCCTGGCTATCCTGAAGATTCAGTGATTGTACTAATGTATCAGGACCGACCGCCTCCATCGGCACTCTTTCAACCAATCTCAATCCGGGATAGAGTTGAAACAGGCCGGATGCAGGATGCAGGCTTCCGGCATCCGGCAGGTTATAGCGATAGAAATGAACCGGTCCCGGATTTCCTGCAACTGCGGCACATTCAACCTGTATCTGTGGATGTTGATCCGTGCGCTTTTTCAGATCCTCTACCAGCAATGAGTCAGCCTCAACCAAAAGGATACGTTGTGGTTTAAGTGCCAGATAAGCATTCAGTTCGCGGCATCGGCCGGCTCCCATATGCACCAGGGTGTCTACGGGGAATTGTACCTGGACAGTATTATATCGGTGTTTTTCCTGCATTGAAGTTATTGCATCGTTGTATTGCGGATCGTATTTCATGGATTCAGGATACCGTTTGCCTGCTGATTGTTCGAGCTAGGGATTGGGAATGCGCCCTTCCGCTCTGCCATATTGGATATAATGCACCAGCGGATTTAATCCCGCTTTTGCAACATCCGGATTTTCCTCCAGATAATTGCGGGTGTGGAATCCTGATGAAGGATTGTACCCCTTGGCGGTTCCATAACGCAGGTAATGTTCCACCGGGTCGGCGCCGTTCTTTTTAACATCAGGATACTGCGCAAGATACCAGGCTTCGTCAAAAAAACCCGAGCTTCTGATCAGGTTTGTCTGAGTTTGTAAATTAGCTTTATTTCCCTGTATGAAAGGCCTGAGGACGCTGCGCAACGGGGCCGCTATTTTCCAGAAAACACTTTCCTTTACCCGGATCAGGAACCGCTCCCGCTCCTCAAGTTCCCTTTCTTTGATCAAAAGAGCCTGCCGGAGCTGCTGGATCTGCTGGTGCTCCGTGTCAAGGCTGTGCTTCTGCAGGAAAACAGTTTCCAGCTCTTCCTGCACCTGAAGCAGTTGCTGAAATAGAAGCTTGTTTTCGTTTACAACCCCCTCATGATCAGCCTCCAGCCTATTATGGGATTTCTGTACCGCCTCAAGCTGAGTCCGTTGTTTGCCGGCTAATTTAATCATTTCGGCATCGTGTTCCTCCAGGCTCCCCTGCAATTGGCTGATCTTGTCCTGCTGCACTTTTAATTCACTCCGAAGACCTTCCAAAGCTGAATCCCGTTCTTTTAAAGCATTCTGTAATGCGGCATTCTTTTCCCTTAACGATTGCAGCGCCTGTCTTGCATTTCGCAGTTCACCTTCGATATCTATTATTTTCTGATGTACGGACTGCTCTTTCTCCCGCCGTTGCCTGAAATCGGCCAGCAGTTCCATTGGCTGTAATTGTAGATCCATAGGAGAGTCGCCAAGTGGATAGGCGCTCGCTTCTAATTCCGCCTGTAATATATCCAGAGACGGTTGAGATTCTACCCAATAAGAGGCCAGTAATTTATCCAGCGAAGATAGAGTTGAGGGAGGGACAGCCGCTGCTTTATTTTGCAGTACCAGTCCGAATCGATCACATACCGGGATAATATCCTGCGGCTGCTGAATTACGGAATGTGCGTTAAACAGCAATGCCCGCTGCCGATACCGACGCTGAAACCGCAGCAACCGATAATTGGATTCCTCCCAGGTATTCAAAAAATGCTGCAGATCAAGTCCCTTGGAAATAGCATGAGCTACGGCTATTTCGGCGCGATTATAAAACAGAAGAAATGTGGCCTGAGGCAGCTTTTCAGCCCAAAAATCGAGCAGCTTTAAATTTCTACTGTCCGCCAACAGCAGTGTTTTGTCAGAATGATCCTGGAGCAATTCCGTGATCCGTTCAATCATTTCAGGCTTCGGCTGGGTAATTTCAGTTATTTCATGCTCTTCCGGAGATTCATTCACAGGAAGCAGATCGTCCAGCCATTGGGTAAAATCATCCCCTGCAGGCTTGAGATTCATCTGATCCAAAATGGGCAAAACCCTCTCCCACCCGCTGAGAGGGCAGCCGGTCGCGACAACTACCTTCATGCCGACTCCATCTGCTATTTACGAAGAAATATATCCGCTTGAATCTCCGGAACACCCAACCGTAACGGTTCTCTATCGACTAACAGCCTATCATGCACACCTTTGAGATTAAAGTGATCTGAAACCTTTTCAAGACCAAAATCGCCTGTTTCCCCGGAAGCGGTAAGATTTGCCGTCACAATTAGATAGAACCGGCAGGCAAATGATGCCACTCAATAATTTGGCCGTTTAGTCTCCGGCGTTTTCTTTATCGGAAAATAATTCCTTATACAAACTGCGGATCAGACTTCGTGTGATCCTTTACTATTTTAAAATGAGATATTACAACGAAATAGGAGGGAGAGGAGAAAAATTTTGTACATCAATCTTCTGCTAAAAGGCGGATTAAAAAAGTTTAGCGGGCTGGGGAAAGTTTCCTGTGTCAGACTATTGCATATTGAAAATCACAGGCGGGAATGACAACATGGGGCATCAAAACAGAACAAAGAGGCCCATATAATGCAGCCGAACACACCCGGCAACGATCCAATCGACAAAAAATGTGGGAATAATATCGCCGCCAAACGATCCGAAGGAAAATATAAGCCATACTGCTCTATCATCATACCAATCTACAATGCAGCCTCCACTTTAGAGTTATGCCTTGAATCACTCAGCCGGTTAAATTACCCGGAAGATAAAATTGAAATTCTTGCAGTTGACAACGGCTCCACCGACAGAAGTGTGGATATTGCCCGCCGTTTTAATATAACGATACTCTCAGAGACGACCGTACAAAGCCCCTATGCAGCACGCAATGCGGGCATACGGACAGCAAAGGGGAATTTGATTGCGTTTACCGATTCCGACTGCATGGTCACTCCCGAATGGCTCAACTATTTAACTGCCGACTGGGAGAATGAAACATACGGCTGCTTTGCCGGGGAAATTGAAGCCTATCAGCCTCAAAGCCTTGTGGAGCTTTTCTCGGAACGCAGAGGATTTATGCGTCAAAGCGACACGCTTAAAAATCCTTATATGCCGTATCCCAAAACAGCCAATGCTGCATACAGAAAAAACGTCTTCGATCGGATCGGTCTTTTTGTGCCTGAGATGCCGTCGGGAGGGGATGCGGATATCGCATGGAGAATGCAAAAAAAACTGCGCCTAAAGGTGAAATATGTTCCTGAGGCGCTCATTTACCACAAGCATAGAACAGACATACAAGGACTTTACAATCAATTCATCAAATATGAATACGGCAAGTTTCATCTAACCAAATATTATCCTGATTACCCGTTTCCGACGATTCATGAACGAAAAGAGGAACTGGAAAACAGCATCCTCCAGTACAGCATCCAACTCCGGAAAAACACCCTTTCCCTTATAAACGGGAGTATTGACTTTGTCGGTTTCGCAGCGCCCTTTCTTGAAATGATAATGTGCGCCGGTACACTGAAGGCGCGGGTGGAAATAGAGAAATCCTTAAATAAATCCGTGGATATTACCCTGGAGGATGCGAATTACCTCCACACCGAAGATGATTTCAAACCTGCCATGAAGTCAAATACCATGAGTGTTGAAGAAATGGCGGCAGTCATCGCTCAAAAGGATAGACTCATATCCGTTATTATAAATTCCAGAAGCTGGAAAATAACCGCACCATTCAGGAAAATCGCCGAATTACTCAAATCATAAAGTTAACCCGGGTTAAAATAAGCTTCAAGATATACGGGGGTCTAATTAGCTTTCATATTTATATTTTATCTGCAATCAATTTCTATATATCCTATGCCTTCTTTGTATCATTTATCACTCTTACCAATCCGCCGCAGTTGTATGACTCTTCCACAATGTTGCACAAAGTTGCTGAAATGGCTGAATTTCCGGTCGCGTGCCTTTACTATACAGAATGACCTGAGATCTCTCATAGCCTGCCGGAGAGAATCCCTTCTGAGTCTGACTGCCGCATCACCCGATAGCTCCTTTTCCAATAACATTATTTCCGTTCTTCCCTGCCAATAGTGTCTTCGATAGAGCCAGGTTTTCGTGATTCGCTTTTTTGGTATAAAGTGTGAAATGGAAGCGTCCGGCAGGTAATATACAGGAATGGATTCTTCGTTGAATCTTTTAAAAATCCAGGAATCGTCTCCTCCCATCAATGTGTTTCCGATACGGCCGAGATCCTGCCGGAATTCCGCATATTGAAGCAGTATTGTTCTGTCAAAGGCCATATTAGCGCCATAAAGTATTTGAGGATATTGAATGAACTTAGGAGTATCGCCATAGTCCAGCACCGTCAGGTAGTTCCACTTGGATCTCGGCAACCAGTCAGGTGCAGGCACTTCCCAATCGGGAATTATTTTCCCTCCGACGGCACCGGGTTTCGGGGTAACGGATTTGAAGGCGTACAATATTTTTTCCAGCCACTGTGGTGAGGCGACGGCATCATCGTCCGTGAATGTCACGTATGGACTGCCGGCTGCACGGATCCCTCTCATTCTGGCTGCGCTCAAACCGCTTTTTTCTTCGTAAACGTACCTGAACCAGGGGAAAGAAGTATACCGTTCGCATACTTCTCTTGTATTGTCTCTTGAAGCATTATCTACAACAATGACCCGGTACAAATCCTTTGACAAGGTTTGATTTAAAACACTTTCAATTGCCTTGGCCAGTAGAGCCGAACGGTTGTAAGTGGGAATTATTACGGATATTTTTATTGACATAGAGATATATCGAATTCAGCTATTATGGACAGGAAGGTTTAAGGATTCCAGAAGGCCGGCCATTCGTTGACGTCCCGCCTTTAATGAATTATTTTGAGTGCAAAATCGCCAACCTTCAGTCGAATACTTTTCCCAGATATTCCGATCCCCGTAGAGCCGGACGACACAATCCGCAAAGGCTGGCGGACTGTTTTCGACGGCTATATGCTGATCCTTGACAAGCCCCATGCCTTCAATGGCAACATCGGTGGCGACACAGGGCAATCCGCAGGCCAGGCTGGTCACCACCTTTCCCTTGACTCCTGCCCCGTAGCGAAGCGGTGCAACCGATAACCGCATTCTGTCCAGGGTGCTTTTCAGATCTGTAACATGCCCTAATTCTTCAACATTCGGATCACCCCTCCTTTTTATGTCTTCAGGCAGATTGGGGCCGATAATAAAGAATCTGCAAAGCGGCAGCCGGGCATGAATCAACGGCCACATCTCGTCCAGAAAGTATTTCAGGGCATCAGTATTCGGATTATGGCTATAGTTTCCGATAAAACAGATGTCTCCACGATCCGAAAATTCCTTTCCCCTGCCCGGACAATCCCGCATAAGGGGGATATGGACAATTTTATCATCCGGGATTTCTTCAGCGAGGTATTTGCGTTCGAACTCCGAAACAATAATGGTAGCGTCGCATCGGCCGGCCAGATGCCGCTCCCGGTCTATTGTCTTCAAAGCACGCTTGAGTATCTTTGAATCTTCCTTTATTTTTGCTTCCCGCATTTCCCGGATGGCATGAAGGTCCACGGTATTGAATATAATTTTGATCCCCGGATTCTTTTTGCGAATTAATTCATAAAAACGGCCGCCCGAATACACACGGGATAAAAAAACAACAGAAAAATCGTCTATTTCGGATTCAATAAAACTTTCTATTGTAAGAAAATCAGCCGGATTCAGGCACAGTACATCCCGCTCTTCCAACGCCCTGTAAACTTCCGGCTCGCTGTTGTATTCTTCATCGGCTGCAAAAAACACCCTGTACCCGAATTCCTGAAACAATCCAATATAATTGATACAGTCGATCGAGCCGGAATCCTGATCCGGTCTGGGGTATATTCGATCAATCATCAATAACTTCGGCAAATTCTCATTCCTGCCGCCTTCAGCCCAGCGCCGGAAGGCGGATATATGGGGAGACGGCCGTCTGCCTTGTATCGTGCCTATTTTGAGAAAATGCCGGAGAGGATGCATGCCGGATGCTTTTACATCTTTATTCCGGGCCAGATACCAGTCGAGATCAAAATAGGCGCTCGGATTCCGCCCTTCATCGGTTCCATTTCGGATGTAGTGTGCCAGGGGATTTTCGCCGGCGGCGGCTATCTCTGGATTCTGTTGCAGATACCAGTTACCGTTAAAAAGCGGGTTGGGATTCCGTCCCTCACGGGCGCCGCGGCGAACGTAATGAACCAGGGGATTGATGCCTGCATCCGCAACGTCTTCATATTGTTTAAGGTACCAGGCGCCGTCAAACAATCCCGATCGTGCTATGCATAAAATGTTGTTTGCAAGTCGCCAAATTTGTATTAATTTGTTAAACGGATTGATCATAAGACCGCTAACGTCTTGGGATCCGGGTTGCCGGCAAGGCAGTCGTGAATTTAATTCCGTTACGTACCGTCTGATAAAATCATTTCGTAAAACTGAATTTAAGAATCCATCATATCTTATAAATCCCGCCTGACGGAGAGAGAAATATAATATTCAGGTGTGCGCTGAATCTTGTGGATTGCCTTTACTTGGCATCAAATATTCGCTAGAGTACACACGCTTTGGCTGTTTGTCCGGGCTGCTGAAATGTCAATCTTAAGAACGGTTTATCTCAGGTAGAATGCGAATCGGCACTCATTGACTACCCGGGAGTTGAATTAATAATGCTTAAATTAATCAAGGAAATCATTAAATACAGGGAACTCATCTGGGCGCTCGCTTTGAAAGATCTTCGCGTGCGATACAAGCGCTCTTTTCTTGGTTTCTTCTGGGCACTGCTCCACCCAATGTTGATGATGGTCGTATATACAATTGTTTTTTCAACTATTTTCAGCAGAAAGATACCCAATTATGCGATATTCCTGGTCAGCGCCCTGTTCCCCTGGACCTTTTTCACGCAAAGCCTCAATTATTCAATTTCATCCATTATCGGGAACAGCAATCTGTTGAAAAAAGTTCGCATCCCCAAATCGGTATTTCCGGTTTCGGCTGTATTGTCAAACATGATTAATTTTCTCCTTTCTCTGATTCCACTGGCTCTTTTAATATTGTTATACAGATTTCCCTTTCACCAGACCTTGGTTTTTTATCCTGTTCAGCTATTATTTCTTTTCGTGTTCTCACTTGGGATCGGTTTATTTCTTACTACGGTTAACGTCTTTTTTCGCGATGTCTCTCAAATCATCCAGGTCGTATTGCGCGCCTGGTTTTACTTTACCCCCATAATATATATTCTCGATTTTATTCCTACCAAATACCACATCATTTTTAAGTGCAATCCTATGTATTACATAATTGATGGATTTCACCAGATTGTATATTACGGAATGATTCCCAGTACAACTTCAACAATAATGTCTTTTATATTCTGCTTTGCTTCTCTTTTAATCGGCAATTTTATATTCCGCCGATATCAGGATACATTCATTTACTATCTCTAATAATATACACAAGGAGATTTAATGTCGCGAATCCGGTTCGATAACGTTATACAGCGTTTCCGTCTAATTCGTGAACGCCCCGATACTCTCCGGGAGGCATTTGCGCGCCTTTTTCATCATCGGACACGCTATCTTCCTTTCGAAGCCATCAAAGGCATCTCCTTTAACTTAGAAGAGGGCGAGACGCTGGGCATCGTAGGGCGTAACGGTTCCGGTAAAAGTACGATTCTCAAACTTATCGCCGGGGTATATAGCCCAACCTCGGGGCAGGTTTTAGTCAATGGAACGGTTGCTGCGTTAATTGAACTGGGTGCCGGATTTCATCCCGACCTCACGGGACGTGAAAATATTATGATCAATGGTCTCATGCTGGGATTGAACCGTCGCCAGATACGGGAGCGGGAGGAAAGAATCATCGAATATTCCGAACTTGGTGAATTTATCGATTCCCCGGTCAAACAGTATTCTTCCGGAATGTATATGCGCCTGGCCTTCAGTACAGCTGCGGAGGTGGATCCGGATATTCTGTTGATAGACGAAATCTTATCCGTCGGGGATGTTGGATTCAAAAAGAAATGTATGGCCCGGATCCATGATTTTAATCGTCGCGGGAAAACGATTGTTTACGTTTCCCATTCCATGAACAGCGTAAAGAGGCTCTGCACACGCGCCATTCTGCTTGATAATGGTGTCATTGCAGCTGAGGGGACGACGGATCAAATCGCTGATACATATCTTGAGTCAATAAAATCCCGGCAAAAGGAAAAGACCGGCAGTCCTGTCAGAGAATTATAGAGAATACTACAAATCCCCGCGAGAAATGAGGGTCAGATCTACTCCTGATACTTCCCGGATTCTTTTCCTTCCTCTGATTTTACTGCCTCAGACGGAGTAATTTTGCCCCGCAACCGTTCGGTGATAGTTTCGAACTTCGAATGAAGCGACTGCAGGTTGGATTCAAACGATGAATCTCCGCCTTTCCTGATTGCTGCCAGCCACTTATTGAGCGCCTCAAGCGATCTTTCGATCTGATGCTTATGGTTGCGGACCCAGCCGTCATCCCGGCATGTTTTGTCTCCGGTCGAATCCACGATTTGCGATGCTTCTTCGAGATACCGATCCGCCTCTTCGAGCTTCTCTTTGTCCTGACGCGACGCAATCACGCCGACCCCGTCGAACAGGGCAAGGACGAGGTTGAGGCCGATGCTCGTGTCGCCCGGGCTGGAATCGAGTATCCGGCGGGCCAGGGGAAGATACAGCTCTACAGCTTCCGAGGCGCCTTCCGGCTCCCCCTTTTCCATGGCGCAGCAATAGCGGACCTGAAGCGAAAGATTCAATGCGGGAAACAGGAGGCCTTCCCTTGCTTTCTGAATCGCGTCCCGCTGTTCCTCGTGGTCGGATATGCCCTGGTCGACAAGATGCTTGAGAATTTCATCGGGGATTTGCTGGGAGCGTCCCCGCCGGAAATAGGCAAGCAGAAAAAGGAAATCTTCCACGGCCGCTGCGGCAAAATCGGAAGCTTTTTTGAATTCGGCGGCGTCAAACGCTACCGCGGCGGCCTGGGCCGACCGGAATCCCCTCTCGCGGATGGATATAATCGGGGCGCTGTCCCGGCTCGTTTCAGGATCCTTCTTTTCCAGAAGCTCCGATTGAATGCTGTCGAGAATCTCCTTCAGCTCCTTCACCAGCTCCCGGGCCTCCGGTGCATCGGCTTTGCCGGCGGCCTCGAGCGAACACAGGGAGCGGCGCAGAATAGAGGCGGCATCCCGCAAATGCAGCGGGACTGCAGTGAAACGCCCCAGGTGCACCATCGCCTGGGCGACCCGGACCGCCGCATTAATTTCCGGCGAACCGCCGGGAGACGTCAGGCTGACAAGCCATGCGAATGTGCCGATCTTAATTGCATCCTCGAGAGCGGCGACAACCTTTGCGTAATCTTTCTTCTCAAACGACTTGTTGGCCTTTTCAATCGTCTTATTGAACGCAACAGGGCCGTAGTCGCCCGTTGGCGGTTTGTTTGCAGGCGACACGGCGCTTTTAATCGCAGTGGAGAGCGCCTTCCAGGGATCGGGGCTTTCCATGTCGGCATTGCGCTGTTCCACGGCAATGTCGACGTGGGCTCCCCGCAGAAACGCGACACGCTGCGTCATTCCCTGTCTGGAAACAAAATCCGCCGCAACCACCCGGCCGTTTGGAGAGTCCATATCGAACAGGGACGCTTTCTCGCCGACCTCTTCCCGGATCTTTTCGATCCATTGATCGTCGGACCGATCTTCCGCAACGCAGGCACGACGCAGGTGAACGACAAGCATTTCTTCGGGTCGATCCCAGCGGGCGAAGAAAAAATCGGTCAAGGTGGAGTAAAGCAGGTCGTTGGCCCATCCGGCGGGAAGTTCAAATGTCAGGCTGTTGATGGGATCTTTAAAGATTGCCATGGAATACTCTTTTCTTTAAATACAAACGGCCGGGAGTGATTTGATCCCGGCCATTCGGGGTACTTGAATTTCGCGATTTTATCTTCTGACCTCTCGCGTAGGGGCGAACACAAGGTTCGCCCCTACGTTCGGCATGCAATCTTCCAAGCTTTGCTTGGGGCCGCATCTCCAAGGCTGTCGCCGCTTTTAGAGAAATCTTTTATAAATCCTTTACTTGTTCAGGTACTGCGCCTTCTCTGTCTCAAGAATGGTCACATGATCTTCTTCTTCAGCCGCGAGTTCCTTATAAAGATCCTTCTGGGGCCCGGGAGGAAGAGTCTCTGCATGCGTCAGAAAGCGGTTCCGGGTCCGTTTTTCCATCGCAATCGCCCGGTCGTAAACCTGAAGGATATGGCCTTCCATGTCCTTAAAATCGATCCCGTGGAAGATAAAGCGGAAAACTATATCTTCGTCCTCCCCCGGCAATTGCCTCAGGTCGAGAACAGAATGCAGATGGTATTTCTCCTCGAGGGACTTCAGATGCTCTTCTTCCTTATGGTACAGGTCTTCGAGAACCGATTGCAGATGTTCGTCCTGCGTGCGCTGCATTGCAAGGCGGTAAAAATGATACATGTCGACTTCGAACTGTACCGCTTCCTGCACAATACCGACCAGCTCGGGTTTTTCACCGTCATAACCGTCGATCACTTCATTTTCGCCGCCGCAGAGGTGGCACCTGCCATAGGGGACAACGAAACCGGTTGACACTTTGTTGCAGGATTTGCATTTCCAGGTATATTTGACATCCGCGCAGCAAACGCTGTCGTCTTCGATAACTTGATGGCATTTCGGGCAAATGGAGGCCATTTGTCTGCTCCTTTTATTATTTGGAGTGCGGCGGCTGAACCTTTCTGAAATGTTGGGCCTGCCGCATTTATTTTAATTTATTGAGTGCCGCATTAAATAGTGCCGCCCCTTCGGGGCTCTTTCTTTATATGCTCTATACCCCGGGCTGACGCCCGGGGCTATTAACTAACGCCCCTTCGGGGCTGAAATATCCAGGAGCATCACTATTCAATGCAGAACTTCATAACTACTGTACAGAAGGTAGCGGCAAGTTACCGCTCAATCGAACCTTCCGAAAAAATTACGCTTTGGCCGGTTCCGGAGTGTCTCCCGGTTTGGGGCCGAGGCCCATGTAATACAGCATACCACGGGCGGCACGTCGGCCGGCGCCCATAGCGAGAATTACAGTGGCCGCACCGGTGACAATATCCCCGCCGGCAAATACGCCGGGCACCGAAGACATGCCGGTGTTTTCATCCACTTCGATATAACCCCAGCGGTTTATCTTAAGCCCGGGAGTGCTCTGGGAAATAATCGGATTCGCTGAAGTGCCCAGGGCATACACGACCATGTCGACATCCAGCATGTGCTCGGTCCCTTCTTTAGGCACCGGCCGGCGGCGGCCGGAGGCATCGGGCTCACCGAGTTCCATTTCAATAACTTCCATGCCCGTTACCCAGCCCTCGTTGTTTCCGATAATGCGCACGGGATTGGTAAGCCATTTGGCGATGACGCCCTCTTCCATGGCGTGATGCAGCTCTTCCGCCCGGGCAGGAGATTCCTTGACGCTCCGGCGATAGACCAGGTACACCTTTTCGGCGCCCATACGCAGTGAAACACGCATGGCGTCCATGGCCGTGTTTCCGGCGCCGATCACGGCCACACGCTTCCCCATTCCGACAGGCGTGTCGTACAGCGGCTGCCGGAAACCCTGCATCAGGTTGATCCGTGTAAGCAGCTCGTTGGCGGAAACAACGCCGTTGTAGGCTTCCCCCGGAATGCCCATAAACTTCGGGCTTCCGGCGCCGGTTGCAACAAATACGGCGTCGTGTCCCATTTCGCTCATCAATTGAGGAATGGTAAACAGCTTTCCGATAATGCAGTCCAGCTCGAACTTCACACCCAGTTTCTTGAGGCCGTCAATCTCGATATCGATCGTGTCGTTGGGAAGGCGGAACTCGGGGATCCCGTATTTCAGAACGCCTCCGGCGACATGAAGGGCTTCGTAAACGGTCACATCCACCCCGGCTTTAACAAGGTCACCGGCACAAGCCAGCCCGGCGGGGCCGGAACCGACGATGGCCGCCTTTTTCCCGGTTTTCTTGAAATCGGGGACTTTGTCCCAGCCGCGCCCTACGGCAAAATCGGCCACGAAGCGTTCCAGCCTGCCGATGGCAACCGGTTCGAGTTTTGCGCCTATCACGCAGGTCGCCTCGCACTGCACCTCCTGGGGACAGACGCGGCCGCAGACCGCCGGCAGGGCATTGGCGTCCTTGAGAATTTCGTATGACTTGCGTATGTCTTTCAGGGAAAGCGCCGCAATGAATCCCGGGATATCGATTTCCACCGGGCACCCGGCAATGCATTTCGGCTTCTTGCACTGGATGCAGCGGTCCGCTTCGGAGAGCGCCATTTCCAGCGTATATCCCAGCGCCACTTCTTCGAAATTTCCGTTCCGCACCGTCGGATCCTGCTCGGGCATCGACGTGCGCTTCGGGGCGATCGTTTTGAGGCTCTTTACAACACGTTTTTCCGGCGGAGGTTCGGGTTTAGGCAGTTCCGGCAGATCTTCCGGGGCCGGCCGCTTGCGCGCCGTTACGACGGCAGGATTCGATCCTCCGGAGCCGGCTGCTTCAAGATGCTTCCGCTCCTCTTCATAGCGTCGCATGCATTCCTGTTCCTCGCACTCGAAGCGCTTCTGGCGGAGCATCAACTCGTCGAAATTTACCTGGTGCCCGTCAAAATCCGGTCCGTCGACGCAGGCGAATTTCATTGAATCCCCGACCGTAACGCGGCACGAGCCGCACATGCCCGTGCCGTCCACCATGATGGAGTTGAGGCTGACCATGGTGCGGATGCCGTAGGGTCGGGAGAGTTCGGCGCACGCCTTCATCATCGGCAGGGGACCGATGGCGATAATCTCGTCGACATCCTTGTGTTCTTTCAGAACCTTATCGAGAACGACCGTTACAAAACCCTTCGTGCCGTAGGAACCGTCGTCGGTCGCAACCAGGAATTCGTCCGAGTACTCGGAAAAGCGGTCCTGCCAGAACATGAGGTCCCGGTTGCGGAATCCAATGATGGAAATCGTCCCGGAGCCCAGATCCTTGTGCCGTCTGAGCTGTGGAAATACCGGCGCCACCCCCAGTCCGCCGCCGACCACCACGACCTTATTCCGCTTTTCCAGGTGGGAGGCCACGCCAAGCGGCCCGATAAAGTCAATGATTTCCGAACCTTCGGGCAAGGCCATCATCTGATAGGTCGTTTTACCCACCGCCTGGACAACGATGGTTACCGTTCCCTTATCGCGATTGAAATCCGCGACGGTAAGCGGGATCCGTTCCCCGGTTTCGTCGATTCTCAACATTATAAAATGTCCCGGCTGACAGGATTTCGCCACTTCAGGGGCTTCGACTTCCCACAGGAAGGTTACCGGACCGAATTGTTCGCGTTTAATGACTCGATACATAGTGTTCCTCTAGTCGCAATAAAAAAAATAATTGCAAAATGCGAAGTATAAGCCAGCGGAGTCGCTCAGTGCAATGTATTAATTTATCTGATCTTTTTATTATTATGTATATGCATTGCTTATATGAATATCCCGATGCCGGGATTCCAGGACAAAATCCCGGCCCGCTTTTGATGAGCGGGGTTGGGCTTCCGGATTCTGTTTTTACAAGGGGCGAACGTAGGGGCGAACCTTGTGTTCGCCCTTTTCCCTTCTCCAAAAGACCCTGCTTATCGCCGCGGGGGCGAACACAAGGTTCGCCCCTGCAGGGTTAATTCGAATGGGATGATGGATTTAGATTTCATCCGAGATTCGTTGTGAGTGGATTTCGATGGTGAACCTGGATCATAATATCGAAGTCGGAAATTCAAGATCCGCTCACGTATAAACCTATTGTCAGAAACCGGAAAGGATTCGATTCTGAAGGAGTTTCGAAACAAGTCGGCTTGTTCTTTTTATCTCCTCAAAGTAACTCCCGTGGACAGGGACAAGTCGAGGCGTTGAGCGTAGCCGTTCAACATAGAGTTATCGGCATATTGGGATATTGATCAAAATGAAGCACACCACGTATAAACTCAAACAAAAATTAGCAAGCCTCATTGCATCTTCGCCATTTGGAAGCCGGCGCCCTGCTGATCCAGACCTCCCAAGGATTTTTTTCTGTCATGTTCCGAAGTGTGCAGGGTCTTCAATTGTTTCGGCCATCTGGAAACAAGTTTATTCAAATACAAGCGCATGTCGATTTGGTATCGAATTGGCTCCGAGTCTTCGGGCCGCGAAAGTTTTCGATATTACCATGATGCAGACGCGCGAATTAATCCTGGCATACAATTTATCAATTCATGAAAATTTCTTCGGCAGCGGCCACTGTTATTGTCGCCCAAACATTGTTAAAGCTTTTACCGACGATTGGAATTTCGTAACGATCTTAAGAAACCCGGTGGATCGATGGATTTCTCAATACGTATTTAATACCTACAAAGACCATGATTGGGCGCGGAATAAACTTTCGTTGAATGAATACCTGGAATCTCCAAAAGGCCTGGCTTCGGCACATATTTTTCTTCATTACTTTTCCAACGCGCCGAAAAATATTCCTGCTCAACCTTATACATACATTTATGAAGCCCTGGACAACCTTTCTCAGTTTAAAGTCGTCGGAATTGTCGAAAACCTTGAACAGTGGAAAGACAGAATGAATCAGTGCTTTAATGTCTCTTTAGATATAGGAAAATCCAATGTGAGTCCAAAAGATGATGTTTCTGGTGATATTCGATCTGATGCCAGGCTCATGAAAAGGATCACAGAACTGTGTCAGTATGACCTTGAGATCTATAAGCGATTTGTTGAACAAAACAGTTCATAAAAGAGGCGTAGTGAAGAAACCCGAAAACCATATTTCTCAAGCTTTCAAAAAAATCTTACATTACACTTACAGGGTTGGTTACTAAAATACTTCACGCAACCTTGGAGTCCACCAAACATGCCGTTGCCGACGATTTCCGATTCCCTCTTGTATATGCGTGGATTTTTGGCTTCCGCCAATCATAATCTTCCCCAAATACATGAACATTGGCCTGCGTTCTCCAACGAAAAAATATCCATAACCTACGACCCTCTAGTCCCATTTTCCCGGACCGAAGGAGATGGTTCGTGCTTTGTGGCGCTTCTGGGCTATTATGTTTCGCTCAATCACGAAAGCACCGATCACCAGTACTTAACCGAGCAGCTTTCACGAAAGCTCTCTGCCTCTCTTGAAGCTTTTTACGAAGAACTTGAGCATAGCTGCGGCAGGTATGTCTGTTTTTATGAGTACAACGGCTCGATGTACGCCCTGAACGATTGCTGCGGAATGAAAGCCATTTATTATACGACAAAACCAATTCCATTCATCGCGTCTCATACATCCATGCTGAAACAGGTGACGGATGTTTCGCCAGATCCCCACTGCGGTGCTTTTTTAAGTGATGCAGCCCCCCAACAATACAACATGACGTTCCTTCCCGGCTTCCACACTCTTTTTCGCAATATTCAACTTCTATGCCCCAACACCTGCATCGATCTCAACAATGCCAATATATGCAGGTATTTTCCCCGCAAAGAACTTCAAAGAATTTCAACAGAACATGCAGTGAACAGAACAACGGAATTTTTCACCGATTTAGCGTCAAAGTTATCTCGGATCTCGCCATTAGCTGCTTCCCTGACGGCAGGGCTTGACACCCGACTCACGCTTGCCGCAACCAGAAGCATCCGAAACGATATTGAATATTTCACTTACATAAGGAACAAAGATCGAGTCAACTACATTGATGGAGAAATCGCACTCCGCCTGACGGAAAAACACAACCTCCGGCATTCTGTTACCTTCTTCAATTATGAAAATACAGAAAGAACGCCGGCATACAATCGTTTTGAGGAAATTGCCAGACACAACAATCCATACGAGCACTTTTATCCGCTCGCATTTTCTTATCTCCAATCATATCCCGCTGAACGGCTGCATTTAAGATCAAACATCGGTGAAATATGCAGGGCCCGCTACTACAATCGGCCTTTCGACAAAATCCTTGACGCAAACCAATCAAGATTGTCGCGCCTGGTTAAAATCTTTAATACTTGGACAAAATCCAAAGAGCACCTGCATACATACAAAGCGGTCGAGGATTATATCAATACCACTGATTTGTATGTTACTCATGAAAAGTACGGCTATGACATTCTCATGCTTTATTACTGGGAACACTTGATGGGAACCTGGCATGCCTCCCTGTTGCTCGAAAGCGACATGTCTCACGATACTGTTTGTCTGTTCAACAATAGAGCCATATTAACTTCGTTCTTGGGTATACCTTTTGAAGACCAGGTTTCCGCCAAGGCGATGAGGGATGTAATCACCAGGCTGTGGCCTGACATTCTGGATGAACCCATCAATCCCAAAATACATGACATCAGTTTGGATACACTGACAAGCAGGCAATACAACATTGATGCCCTCTAGACGGCATTTCTCACACGGTTTCCGCTACGAAACCTCGTGAGAAATGCGGGCCAGGATCCCGGGATCCGGGAGATTCGTCTCACTTCGATTTTCCTGTCGGTAAGAAAATAATCTGTTCTTTTTCAAAACTCCTTCAGTATCCAAGCCTGGACGCGTTGGGACCGGTTGCATACCGACGCTAAAGGAAATAGCGGGATTTATCCAATAATTAATACCCATAGGGCCGCTTCGGGGCGGCCTTTTTTGTTGCCCCGGATTCCCCCTTCTTCCCTCCTCTGTTCCCGGATACATTAGAACGATTGTGTTCAGATGCGAAGATGGGCCCAGGCTTCGCCCGTAGTTGATCAATCTCGCTGCCTATAGTGTATATGTCAAAAGTATATACGGTGATGAAAAAAGGTAAGAAGGCTTCGCCGGGCGCCAGATATTAAAAAGACTCCGGATAGCCGGAGTCTTTTTAATATCTGGCGGAGAGGGAGGGATTCGAACCCTCGGTAAGGTTACCCCTACACACGCTTTCCAAGCGTGCTCCTTCAACCACTCGGACACCTC
>JAFGTD010000342.1 GCA_016934295.1 Acidobacteriota bacterium | reverse complement strand
TAAAAAAGGGTAATTCTAGCCCGACACCATTTATATTTCAATTTCCGTTTCAATTCCCGTCTTCGGATGCACAGGAGCCGTGTTTCCATGTCGACCTGAAGAAAGTCGATAATTATTCAGCCGTTCAGTATTTAATTAGAAACGGTGAACCCTGAACCCTGAACGGCATACATATTGATTGCTTGACGAAAGCAGGTGTGTGCTGCGAAAGTAGATAATTTCATATCTGATATTGAAACGAAGGATTGAGGCGGATAGTCTGTGCCGGTTGTTAAAGTGTGGAGGATTTGATGGCGGTTACACCAATTGAGCGAGTGCGGAATGTCGGAATAATCGCTCACATAGATGCCGGGAAAACAACTGCGACGGAGCGTTTTCTTTTCTATTCGGGACGCACCCATAAGATTGGTGAAGTTCATGACGGTCTGGCGGTGATGGATTTTCGGGACGATGAACGCGAACGCGGGATTACCATATCGGCGGCGGCCACGACCTTTGCCTGGAATGATCATATGGTCAATTTGATAGACACTCCCGGCCATGTGGATTTTACCGCGGAAGTGGAACGAAGCCTTCGGGTCCTTGACGGCGCCGTAGTCATATTTTCCGGCGTTGAGGGTGTGGAGCCTCAGAGTGAAACGGTCTGGCGCCAGGCCGACAGCTACCGGATTCCCCGCCTGGCTTTCATCAATAAGCTGGATCGGGCCGGCGCGGACCATCAGCGGGTGCTCGAGCAGATCCGGACACGGCTTGGGGCCAATGCGGCTTTCGTCAATATCCCGTGCGGCAGCGAGAGTTCCCTGGAAGGAATCATAGATCTTGCGGATATGCGCATGATGGTTTTCGATCCCGCCACGCGTGGGCAGGAGCTTCAGTACCGGGAGATTCCGGACGATTATGTCGAAACCGCCCGCGAAGCGCGGGATCGTCTGGTTGAAAAAACCGCCAACTGCGTCGACTGGCTGGCGGATCTCTATCTCGCCGGGGAACCGGTTGGAGGGGAGGATCTCAGGCGGGGCATACGTGAGGCGACTTTGCAGGGTGCGTTGATCCCGGTTTTTTGCGGAGCGGCACTGCGCGATCTGGGAGTGCAGCCGGTTCTGGATGCTATTTGCGAGTACCTGCCGTCGCCTCTGGACTGCCCTCCCGCAAGTGCGACGGACGCTGAGACCCGCGAGCCGGTCGAGCGACACCTGACTCTCGAAGCTCCGTTTTCCGCGCTTGTGTTCAAGGTTGTGGCGACTTCCAGTACGGACTATCTCTGGCTTCGGGTATATTCCGGTTCCTTAAGCACGGAAGAAAGATGCTATCATCCGCGATCCCAAAAACGGCTTCGTCTCAGGCGAATACTGCGCCTGCACGCGGATCGGACCGAGCCGGTGGAGGAGGCCCGCTGCGGCGATATCGTGGCCGTACACGGGCTCAAGGATATCGTTACCGGGGATACTCTGTGCGATCCTGAGCATCCGATTACGTTCGAACCGATCCATTTTCCGCAAACTGTGGTGTCGATGGCGGTGGAGACGAAGACTTCGGCCGATCGGGATCGCGTTTACGAAATTGTGAATCGCCTGCTGCGCGAAGATCCGACTTTAAATATTGGAAAGGATGAAGAGACAGGCCAGATGATCCTTTCGGGAATGGGGGAGCTCCATCTGGAGGTGACGCGCAACCGCATGCAGCGGGAATTCAATGTCGATGCCTTTTTCGGCCGTCCCCGGGTTTCCTACCGGGAGACCGTTACCGCGGTCGGAAAGGGCCGGGGCGAGTTCGAAAAGCGAATCAACGATACACTCGTTACCGGGCGAGCGGCAGTGGAAGTTATCTACAGGCCCAGGCCGGAGGGCGACAGAACCATGCCGCCCGTGGAAGTGGATATATCCCGGATATCCAAATCTTTATCGTCCTCTCTGCAGCGTGAGGCCCGGGATATCTTAGAGAACGGATGCAGTTCGGGCGGAGATCACGGATACCCCGTCGTCGATCTTAAAGTAACGGTCCTGGAATTCCGCCACAACGATCCTCCCGATATCGCCGTGCCTTTGCTCGGAACCCTCACGCTGGCCTTGCGGGAGGCGCTTCGGGAGGCAAAGACAATTGTGCTCGAGCCGGTTATGAACCTGGAAGTGCGGACGCCGGAAGAAAGCCTCGGATCCGTAATGAAGGATCTTGGGGCTAGAAGAGTGGAAATTCGGGAAACGGACATACTCGAGGATTTCGCGGTCGTGCGCGGAATGGCGCCGCTTGCGGAGATGTTCGGGTATTCGACTCAGTTACGGTCGATTACTCAGGGACGGGGCATCTTTTCCATGGAACTGTACGATTACCAGCCGGCTAAGTCGTGGTCATAAAATAATGCCGTTGCAGGTTGCACGCTACATGTTGAACGTTAAAGAATAAAAGCGTCGTTACACGCTGGAATGCCGTTCGATCAATACTTTGATTGGAAACGTTCAACGAAGATTTTTCTTTTAACGTGCAACGTTTAACTTTCAACCTGCAACGGCATTTATTTTGCTGATTTGACTCAGGATTGGAATATATCGAGCTATGCAATTTTTATTTCGGTAGAATCTTCCTCTGCAGAAACAGTCGGCATGCTGTGATCCGAACTGGAATATTGGGAGGATCGGTCCGGATAAGTAATCCGGCAAGCGGGCGGTTGGCGCATGACGACCCCGTCTCTTTCGATTCTGCGCTGTTCCCTGGAAGCCAAAATGCGCACTGCTATGGATCGCATGCGCTCTGACAGGGTCATGGGGCCGAAAGCAGTTCGGTAAAGTTCTATGACTTCCCGGCATTTCGCAGCGGCTTTTGCATTGGGCGAGTACTTCAACGTGGTTTTCAGTATCGGTCGAAAACGCAGTGCATAGCGCCGCATGCAATCCAGTCTTAGTTGCATGAAGGTGTCCGGGGGAGTTTTCAGTCCCGGTATATACTTCAGGGAATCGGGATCCCATTGCATCCCCAGGCGTTCTCTCTTTGCCGTTTCTTCCTTCACCCGTAAATATCCCTTAACGGCGGTATGCGCCATATTGAGCACTCCCGGTCCGTGAGCGTGATATTTCTTGATGAAAGCATCGCGAAGATAAACGGCTGTTTCCGGCAGGGTGAAGTGTGGATGGCGAAACCATATCTCATCCTGTCCGTGTTTGCGCGGGTAGGGGATGTCGTGGATTATTTTTCCCTCAGCTTCATATTCCCTGTAAAGCTGTGTTCCGGCCGAGGGCCCCAGCCCCATGAACTGGGTCAGATCGGATTTCAGCCCGATAGCCCAGTCGATATCTTCATGGATCGTTTTTTTGTCGTGATGTTCCAGAAAGAGGATGGAGGAGGCCAGTACGGTAATTCCGTGATCCTGCAGGTCCTGGATCAAACGGTTCAGGTCAATTCCCCTGGTTTTTTCAAACAGGTTCGCCTTGGACTCAACGCCGATCCAGATGAAATTGACTCCAAGCCGCACCAGGAAATCGGTGCCTAATTTTGAGATTGTTTCCGCCGAGGAAAAAGTGGCGAAGCTGTAAGCCTTGCCGTGTTCCTCCATCTGATCGAGCAGTTCGCGTGCGCGTTGGGGATTTTTGCAGAAATTTTCGTCCATCAGTCCGAAATCGTCCACGCCCAGAGTTTCTTCCGATTTCCGGCAGGCTTTAAAAATATCGAGCCCTGTAGGGAGAAAAGGGGTGTATTTCCGATCAAATTTGTGGGAGGTGGCACAGAAACGGCAAGAGTTCTGGCATCCGACGCCGGGGATGATAATGCCGCCTTTAACGGGGATAGGAGCTCCGTATACGTAGGCGTTGATGGAGGACGGAATCGCCGGATGTATTATGGGACTATCCGGGTCCTCTCCGAAATAGCGCCGCAGCCAGGAAATACCCTCCCCGTGGCAGATGTCATCATATTCAACAATGTTTTTCAGTTCCGGTATGGCGGTACCGTGGCCTCCCAGGAGTATCCGGGTTTGAGGGGAGTGTTCTCGGATATACCCTGTCATGCGGCGGATCTTGAGAACGTTGGGGATAATAAAGGATATGCCTACATGCGTGTATTCTCCTGAATCAATTTCCTTTGTGAATTCCTCCCAAGTCGGGAAATCCAGAACCGTTACCGGCACATGAATATTTTCAGCCATTAAATACAGAGCAAAACTCGGATTATTGCTGCGCGGTGAGTGAATCCCCTGTTCACGGGTGACCTGGTTGTTTAAAAGCTCCATTGTGCAAAGGGGTTCCGACGCTTCATCCTTGATTCCGAAAGGTTTGACAGCCCCGCACAGTAATAATCTGTTCATATAAATAATCCTTTTAAATAATTAGTATGGGTGACTTGTTATGACAGGCGAGGAATAAGGCGCAGGTGAGGTAAATTCCTGGACTGCTAAATTTGTCTTAAGCCGTTTTGCATGGAAACCTTTTATGCAATTCGAATCAATGCCCGGTAAAACAGTACTTGAATCCTTTACGGATGTAAAGCAAATCACTGCAATCTGTTAGGTGCTTTTACAGTGAATCCTGAAGATAAGATGAAGTTATTACTATAGATATCGAACAATCGGGATATGGGCGCCGCGATTTTTGCCGATCTGAAAATTGAGCTTGCCGGTGTTTCCACCAGAAGCAAGCGGAGAGATCAGCCCGAAACGGGCTCCTTAGTAGAAATATTGATGGGAAATACTAAATAATATGTAATATTAGCTCTGTTGGAATATTTATTCTGCGGGGAGAGTTTTTGTGCAATATGCATGGCTGGAGCGCGACAAGGGTTTTTGGTGTCTTTTTTCGGAGAAGCTGAAGGAAAAGAAACGAAAATGGGAAGATGAAGACCTGGCTTTGAAGGAGCTGCAGGAAGAGGGTTGGCGTATTGCCGCCCTGTATCTCACCGAACACCGGCAGCGGTTCCGGGCCTATGGGCTGAACCGTTCGATTCATTGATCTCAACGCAGGAAATAGATAATGGACAGGACGATCCCAAGTGAAACGACCGTCCATCTAAGTGTGTCCGGCTTGATGTGACCCGCCAGACGACCTCCCAGTAATCCGCCGATCAGGGCTCCTGCGGCCATTACAAGCGCTGTAGGCCAGATAACCTTGCCCGAGAAGATGAACAGGACGGCGGCGGCGCCGTTCGCGCCGAATGCCACAACCTGCTTGATGGCATTCAGGCGGGTTAAATTGTCGTTAATTAAGAATCCCAACAGGCACAATACGACGACGCTCATGGCCACACCGAAATAGCCGCCATAGACGGCAGCCAGGCCGATCAGGATAACGGCCCAGGCTTCGGAGCGGGGTTTGGCCTCTTTGCTGATGCAACGGTGCAGGAGCCATATTCGAACCAGGCCCTGAACCGCGAGCAGACAGGAGGCGGCCAAAATAAGAAATGGCACTATTGCCATGAAAGCGCGTTCGCCCGTGCGCAGCAGCAGGATACTGCCGGCCACACCTCCTAGAGCGCTGACGCCCAGGAATATCCAGAACCGCCGTCTCTGACCCCTCAAATCCTTGAGCTGCGCCAGAATTCCACCTATGAAGCCGGGGCATAGCGCCACGGTGTTGGTGACATTCGCGGTAATAGGCGGAACGCCCAGCGCCAGTAATGTAGGAAAAGTGATCAGCGTGCCGCCGCCGGCGATTGCATTAATGGCGCCTGCAGCGACGGCCGCCAGTGCTACCAGTATGTAATCCAATACATTCAACTTTTAGCCTTTACGAAACGGAGGCATAACAGCTTCCTTGTGAAAATAGGAGTCAGACCGGAAACGACGCTTTCCCGATGTCGTTCTGAGGAATAAACCGGTTATGAGAAAAGGGTCATTCCATTCCACATCGATTTTAAAACTGGGAATACAGTGCATGGCGGTCCGCCGCCAGCCTGACGAGATAATGCATCATTTCAGGATAGGATAGGCCGGAATATTCAGCCGAGCAGGCGATGCTGGCATCCCTGTCCAGATCCGCATTCGGGTTGACGTCAAGTACGTAAAACTTGCCGCCGCGGCCGCGCACATCCAGCCGGCCGTAATCCCTGCATCCGATTGCGCGGTAAGTCCTGATGCTTATCTTCTCCAGCGCATGCAGCATCTCATTGTCCAGGGGCGCGGGGATCAGGCTTTCAATCTTATTATAGTGCAGGGAGCATGGATCGAATTTCGAATCGTAAGTGCACAGCCTGTCGTGGATATCACTGAAGGCTGAAAAATCCATTTCAACCGCGGGAAGAATTCTCACGGTGCCGTTTCCCCATAACGGTACGTGAAATTCTCTTCCATCGATAAAATCCTCGACCATCGCCGGCTGATTGTAATTCTCCAGTAAATATTCTATTCGCGATTCCAGTTCCCTGGTGTTCATAACAACGGATTCTGAATCCAGACCGATACTACAATGTTCGTATGTTGTTTTGACGATTGCAGGGAACAGGTTCCAGTCGTCGGCAACCGGCTTATAATAAACTTTCCACTCCGGGGTTCGGATATCAAGAGAATCAAGTACCTTTTTGGTTTTGATCTTATTCCCCGCGAGATTCAAAACGTCGGGTGTTGAACCTGTATAGGTAAAGCCCTGCGATTCCACAATCCTTGCCGCCTGGTGCTCGCTGTGTGGAATGCCCGGAATGCTTTCGCATTGATTGAAGACTATCAGCTTTTCGGCAGAGTAATATGAGAGCAGGGAATCAAGATTGTTGTCATTGACCTCAACCGGTATTACGGGATGTCCCGCCGTTTTCAGGGCTGCCGTCATTTTCTCATTGGACTCGAGGGCCGCTGTCCTGTCTTTGCTTTCCCATTCGGGATCCATGTCATACAGAAACAATACGGGCAGATCTTCAGGTGCGCATTTGGTCGGCATTGGAACTCCTGTTGATGTGATGAGGGGAACGGTGAGCCCTGTTTTCCCAACGCATTTCCCATCGGACGTATCCTTGACTCTGAAAGGTGTTTGGTGTTTCCCGGCGCGAATTGCCGGCTGCGATTTTAATACAGGTTGAGGCAATTATGTAAAACTTAGTTCGAGTAAAATTTTGTGCTGGAAACCGGTGTCAGACCGGCCTGACACAAATTAACTGAGAAGGGAATCCCAGTCCAGGGAGGAAAAAGTTTTATGAAGCGAGTGATCGTCGTCCACGGCATGGAATTCGTGGTTCATGTAAAGCTTTTCGGCTATTCCCCGGACCTCGTCGAGGGGGACGACATCGTCCTGTAATCCATGATAGATCGTGATTGGGACATGCAGCTTTTTATCCTGGTACGGCTGGTAGAACTCCAGGTGCAGGGCCGGGGCGAGAAGGAAGAGTTTATTTATCAGCTCTTCGTGCAGGCAGGCATAAACGGCAGCCATCAGGCCGCCGAAGCTGGATCCGACAATAATAAGATTCTTCTTTCCGGCAAGAATTCCCTCGAGTTTCTCCATCCGCTCCGGGAAGGATCCGGTGTAATCCTCGATGATCATATCCGGGTATCGTTCACTGAAATACGTACCCTTGGTCCCTCTGCCGGAACTTTCCAGCCCGTGAATGAATACGCGTATCGGCTGCATCGCCACTCCTTCTCCGTATTTCGGTGACAGTCACCATAACCTCGAAATTATCCTTGTTCCATAAAAACATCGACTATTTTAAGGAGAAAATGGTTCGGTGAATATTCTTATCACCAGAATGCATAATGTTATTTCGAGGTTATGGTGACTGTCACCGAAATACAGGATTAGTTATTCAGGACCCATTCCATTACCGGATCGCGGCCGGAGAAATAATCCTCGGTGGTAGTTTTCACCGTTACATCCGGTGCGATCCACGCCGGATTGCCCCAGCGTACCTGGCGGTAGTATTGGACGGAATAGGACACCGTCATTCCGGAGTTCGGCAAATCGAATGAGCGCAAATCGCCATAGGTGTTGGGTTTCTGCGCAGAGGGCTCCCCGATTATTCTTGCTCCCAGGATACTTTTAAATTGGAGTGTGTTCATCAGACCGGAAGAAAATGTGCTGTTGCCTGTCAGAACATACAGCCGGTTTTTGCGCCTCAGGTTCGGCCTGGCTTTCATTGCCTCCAGCAGCGGATTGATTAACCAGGAAGCTCCGCCGCTGTTGTGGCGCATATCCAGGATTACCTTGTCTACGGGATTGCTGTCAGCTTTATCCATCACCCGTTTGGTGAAGTCCGCGAAAGAGAGCGAGTCCATTTCATTGCAGGAGTTATACTGGATATAAAGCACATGGCTGTCGTCAAGGTAACGGAACCAGTAGTTCGCCTTTCTGTCGCTTAAATACAAGGGTTTTTTATGCGACGCTCCATCCATATGATCCAATAACTCACCCTGCTGATCGCGAGGGTATGCCTTGATTTTCATTGAGTAAATCCGATCCCCTTTTTCGAAATGAAATATTCCCTCGTCGGTATCGGGCAGAACATGCAATCCCTTAAGTACATCGGCACAAGTAAGTTTCAACGGGCTCTCTATGACAATCATCAGGTAATTCTCAAGCGGAATTAATGGGATCAGCCGCCTGTATACTTCCTTGATGTCTGTGTCGCCGATTTTTACAAGACGGGCGCCGATTGCGCGTCTGTATTCTGCCCGGGCGGCAGTGACGTAATAACCGTCTTGGAATTGGCGGAAGCGGATGGGATACAGCGCACTATAACTTAAAGCATTGATATTGGTATGGTCGTCGCCAATGGATGCTATCAGTTTTTCAAGAGCAATACGCACCTCAATATCGCTCATGCCGGGCAGGGATTCGGAAATCTTTTTAACCTGTGCCTCGAAATCTTTCTTCGGCAGCCTGAAAAAGAGATTCTTATGAGCCTTAGGCAGGTTCTCGGCGAGAAAATCGAGATCCTCCTTCCATTGTTCCGGAGTTAATCCCACCTCAGCGCTGATACCAACTGATGGCGGCCCGACACCGAAAAGCAAGAAGAGGAACAGGTACGGGAACCATCTCTTTCGTCTGACTGATTTCATTTTTCCGTTACCTTTATTGATATATTTCCGGATGCTGCGGTCTCTATTTAGGTTCAATTCGATTCAAATTAATTGAATTCCGGTGACTGTCACTGAAAGACCGTCATCGAAATACCAGACACTGTTATTTCAGAATATTTACGCCAGGGGGAGCGTCAGTAGAAAGCGGGTGCCTGTGGAAATCGATTCGTCTAGGATGAGGTCGCCGTTCATCTGGCGTGCAAGGCGCCGGCTGATGGCAAGTCCCAGGCCGACACCGGGCGCCGAATGGGCTGCATCGGATGCCGACTTGGTAAACGGAACAAAGAGTTTTTTGTGCATGGATTTTGGGATCCCGGGACCGTAATCTCGAATGGATAGTCTGGTAAATAGGATATCCTTTCGCAGGGACCTACGATTTTTTAACATGTCCACCGGCCACAAGATTGTTCTGATCCGACCTGATGGCAACGATTTTCTTTTTGTCGATCATGATACCTATGGGACTCTCGGCGGCGATGGAAGCTTAGTAAAAGCAGCGTATCTTCCTTCATCCAGGGTGGCTATTAAAGTCTCGCGTCAGCGCCTGGACACACTCTAATCGCATAATTTCAGTGGTTCTCACGTAAATAGAGAAATATACGGATGATTTGTCGCCTGCTGTGTTTAAAAACCCGGACGATTCCTGCCGCGCAGCAGGTATAATACAGGTTAAATGATCAAGAGATGATCGAAAGGACGCTTCGATGCGCACCATCGAAAAGGAATATGAGAGGCGAATGCATGCGCTGAGTCCCAAGGAGCGCATAGCCCGTGCCGAAGCTATGTACCACTGGTCCCGTGAAATAATCGCACGGCAGATTACCCTGAATGAGGGACCGGTCGGCACCGAGCGCCTGAAATGGCTTGTTGCCATGCGGCAATATGGGGCCGATTCGACGACACTGGAATTGATACGCAAGGCGCTTGACAATGTTCCCCATTGATATATTCCGAAAGTCCCTGGAAAAATTAATAGCCCTGCTGAATGTCCATGAGGTTAAATTCCACCTGACCGGTGGCGTGACGAATATCGCCTACGGCGAACCGAGAATGACCCAGGACATAGACGTTGTTGTCGACAATGAAGCCTTAAGGAGGCGCGTTGAATTTGGATATGTTCTACGAGTCCCCGAAATATATTGAAAACGGGTAGGGGCGAACCTTGTGTTCGCCCTTGCTGTGATATGCAGGGCTGTTTGGCGAAGGGAAAAGGGCGAACACAAGGTTCGCCCATCATCCTCAATGAGAATTGGATGAAATAGGTAATATTGGGCCCGGCTCCGCCCGCAATTGTACCGTTTCGCTGCCGATGCTTTGACTGATTGTTCAATAAAGGTGATTGTAGAAGGGAAGAAGGCTACGCCGGGCGCCAGATTTCACGAAGTGAAATCTGGCGGAGAGGGTGGGATTCGTTTCTTGACAGGTTGTTGAAAACACGTAAGTTACAGATTCCATTAAACCGCCAATACAGCCAAAACCGCCCATGCCCCACTTCCAGGTACGCCACAGGTACGCGGGTTTTTGAACCAATTTTTTCGTTGTATCAGTGATCATCCGTTGGGAGATCCCGGCTCTGCCGTGGAGGCGGAAAAAGTTAGACAAATAGGGGAGCCCGCTGCATGTTCCGGTTAAATTTTGCTTTTGTAAACATCCTTACGATTACCGACTCTGAGGATAAGGATATCAGTATCCAGCAGGGCATAGATTACCCTGTAGTCCCCGATGCGGTACTTGCGAAGGCCGGCATACTGCCCCTTGAGTACAGGATTGGATTCAGGCTGCCTGATCAGTTCCTTCTCAATGAGATCGAGAATTCGTTTCGCCTCGGGCTTCGATAGCTTCTTGAGGTCGCGGTGGACCGACTTCTTGTAGATAATGTTATAGTCCAAGAGATTTCCTCATCTCTTGGGCTGAAATAGCCTCATCACTTTTGTCGTGGAGCCGGTCCAAGGCGATCTGGAGATCCGCATAATCCTCGATATAGGACTCCAAGGCTTTCTGAATGATGAAAGAGCGGGGTCGTTCGGTCTCTTTGGCTATGCTATCCAGTTTGCTGGCAAGATTCTTGGGAATCCGTACTGATATCGCCGTATTCATGTCATATCTCCTGTCATCGATGTATTACATTGTATACAGGAATGCCCATTTTGTCAGGTACATTATTGAAATTTAATCGGGATAGGAAAGGTGCCTGAACCTGTGTGCGTGTTCGTTTACAACTTTAGCCATCACAAAAAGCATGTCCAACTTTTTGCGCCAGTCATTTATGTACTTATTGTATTGTTGATTATAAAGGAGATATTTGGCGGAGAGGGTGGGATTCGTTTCTTGGCAGGTTATTGATAACACGTAAGTTACAGATTCTATTAGACCGCCAATACAGCCAAAACCGCCCATGCCCCAATTCCAGGTACGCTACAGGTACACGGGTTTTTGGGTTGGGTTTCTCTCACTGTACCGGGTATTGATATCGCAAAATATCCCCGAAACAATATCTTCGGCAGGGAAGTTAATCAAGAAAAATCAATGGTGCCTCTTCAACTATCCTGCCGGTTGTGACGAGGCCAGCCGTTTAAAGACGGTGAGGATTGTCACGATTCCGCTAATTCGTGAAAAGTGAGGGTTTCGTCCCGATTGCTTCTTGAATCTGGGAATAACTCTAAGCAAGGAAAGCAAAATAGGTCACGACAGCAAGATAGATTGGACAAAGGTTCTTAGTTTGATGCAGATCAGGCTTTTAACGCCTTCTCGGCTTCGAGCATTTTATTACATTTTTTTATGACATTGCCAATATCAATAGATGGCGGTGGGAGTAGAGGATAAAGCCTATTGTCATCGATGCCAATCGTTTTAAGATAGCTTAGAAGTTTATCCCGATCATTTCCTGGAATCCTAAGTTTAACCAGCAACAATGTTTTTGGCCTTTTTTTATTAAACAACGCGACATTCGTTTCAATATCCTGTCCATTACATGCGTTCGTGAAAATGCCCCTCTGGGCTTTAAAACGTGGATTCGGGTGTCTTAACTCAAATGTGAATGGAACTCGCCGTTCGCTATGAAGCAATTTGCCGCCACTCTTCCACTTTATCAAAAGCCTTTTAAGAGACTTGCACAATGCAAATACGTAGCGATAGCTGTCATGCGATTCACCAGATTCCTTCTCAAAGGCAAAATACGCTGCAACATGCGGTGATGTTGTCCAATCCAAAAGGGGAGTCTTTAGTCCATAATGCTGGCCTAATGCCCACGCCTCCTGGATCCATTCTGTTTCTTGGATATCATTATTTTCCGGGAGGGCATTCGGATGGAGCCGATCCATTTCATTCCTGAAATTTTCGAAATGATTCTTCAGCAAAAAATCACGGATCTTTGGATCTACACTCCCACGGGGTCGATCAAATGACGGCAGAAGTGGCAAATCTCTTCTTTGTCCCCGCCAAACAAAATCCTTGCTAGGCACGACTCTTCTGATCGCTTCGTCAAATTGCATCCATGAAGCAAGTGTTATTACGCGCACTCCATTGCTACAAGAGTCTGAGAATTCGTTTGTTTTCTCAATCTGTTCTTGATTGATTGACATCATCTCATATGTTCGCAGTTGACGGCTCAATTAGCCACTATAATTATGGCTGTTACAGATGGGTGGCATGGCTAATCTCGGCCACAAGAGATGCATCGGCATGCCCGTTGCCGATTCCAGCTTGCGCCAAGATAAATCCGGCCTGCGGCAATTCCGCAGCTTTTGAAACGTCAAATTCCTTCGCCGATCTCCAGCAATGCTTTCGCTGGCGCCCGGCTTCTTTCATGCCGGCGACCACCCTTTCCCGAATCAGCTCCCGCTCGAATTCTGCAACCCTCGAATATCCCATGCATGAATACTGATTAAGAGCGGCTGGCAGCGCAAACTGGCAAACACTGAGAAACACTTAAACGGTTGGCTGTGAATGATTTACGGCCGTCCGTGTTTTTCTGAGTTATGCTGAATTTCTTTGAAATTGCCACCAAAACTGCCACCAATGATGAAATTTCGTTTCATTGGAAATTCCGGAATTACATTCAGATCTCAGCCATGTCCGTTCTTATGTAATGGGTAATCAGCGTAAAAGAAGAACTTACGGCATTGAATTTCAAAAAGCGATTTTTTAAAGTAAGGGGTCGAGACGAATCAAAATTATAAATAATATTACAGATCCATTAATCAGTCCGGAAAACCGGGAGATCCTAATACCCTAATCGAAGAGAATTTTCTCTACTGCTGGGAAAATTGGCGGAAGCCTGAAAGGCAGGCCGAGACAGTCGAGAATCTTCTGGATTGCATCAGGTAGTTCACGGCACAGGGGATCAGCATGCGGGCAAAAAATATTTTATGTTATTGGTGAAATGATAATTTGACGATACGAATGATGAACTGGAGGGCAAAATGAAGATAGCGATGGTGTATATAGGGATAGCGGTACTCATGACGGCTATGACGGTTGCTCCAATTGTGGGACAGCAGGGCGAGCGCCCACTGGTCTACATTGAATCGACGGCAACTGTAGATGGATCGAATTCTAGGGATAAGGCGAAACAAGTTGATTTCGGTGCCGCCCTCTCTGCTGCAATAATCAAGAAGGCAGTGCCGGTGACGGTGGTGACTGACGAGAGCAAGGCCAACTGGACCATCCAGAGCGAGTCCTCGCAAAGGGAAGATAGTACCGGAACGAAGATTGTGAAAATATTGGCCTGGGGTGGAGGTAGCTTTACGAAATTCGAAGGGACGATTCGGGTGATCGACAATGAGACCAGTGCCATTCTTTACGCGTATAACGTGAAGAAGAACAATTTTCAGTCGGCAGCGGAAGCCTTTGCCAAGCACTTCAAGAACGACTACCTCAAAAAGCGATGAAGTTATTGGTTCTTGTCGTCGTCGGTCAATAGTGTGAGTTAATTCCTGTTTTCCACAATCCATTCCCTACCCATACTTTTAATTATCTTCTGATTAGATGTTTTATGAAAACGGCCCTAATTTCAGGCTCTACCAATGCCTCTTTGTCATGTTTTCTACCGTTTGATCTATATGCTAACTCAAAAGCTCAAAAGTCGGGAAATTCCACTTCCGACAGGGTAGGACACTCTGATCTTACTGTAGCTTTCAATGGATCGAATCAAAATAATTAAATAGGGCCTATCCACTTCACTCTCCTAACCACCACTGCTTGTGGTAGCTGCTGAGGTAGTCCGGTCGAGCAAGTGTCGGGAACAATCGCCGAAAATCTCCATCTATGAGAACTGGTTCGGTGAACTGGTCTTCGCTCCTTTGGCAATTCTATTTGGGGTTTTTCTTATCCTCTGCACGATTTTCAAACCAGAATGGCTGGCAACTGAATCCTTGAACCGAAAAAGACGGTCGAAGCGCCGACGATAACAGTCGATAAGCCAGGATGTTGCTAGAAGGGATAAGGGCGAACACAAGGTTCGCCCCTACATGCTCAATGAGAATTGGATGAAATAGGTAGTATTGAGCCCAGGCTTCGCCCGCAATTGTACCGTTTCGCTGCCGATGCTTTGACTGATTGTTCAATGAATGTGATTGTAGAAGGGAAGAAGGCTACGCCGGGCGCCAGATTTCACAATGTGAAATCTGGCGGAGAGGGTGGGATTCGAACCCACGTAGAGGCTTTTGGCCCCTAACCCGATTTCGAGTCGGGCCCGGTACGACCTCTTCGGTACCTCTCCGTCGATGATCCGGCTCAGCCGAAGGCTGAGCCGGGTTAAACAACTCGGGACTCATTTCCGACACGAAATGCCTACTCGAGGCTTGGGAGGAAAGGAGTCACACGCCAGCTTAGCAGAGTTTGTTCGGACGGCGAACAAAGAATGTGATGCCGCATAGAGGAAATACGGACTGGAAGAAAAACAGGCGCGGCCGGTGACCGCGCCTGAAATTCAAACTTACGTATTCCGCCCGGAATGTTTCCCGCCGGAATATTCCCGCAGGATCGGCGGGATCGAACCACGGCAATTCCTTATCCTTGTAACACGGTATCAGGAATTAATTGGGACGTGGGCCGGATTCGATCTGTTTCAGGGTTTCTTCGATCAGCTCGCTGTTGTCTTCCTTGGTGAAATTCCGCTGAATCAGCTTCGAGGCGATCATGACGGACATATCCGCTATTTCGCTCCGAATCTGCCGAAGAGCTTTGCCGGTTTCCGTCTCGATCTGGCTTTTTGCATCCCGGATGATGGCATCGGCATCGGCCCGGGCTTTCTGCTTCATTTCTTCCCGTAGCTTTTCGGCCTCCGCATAGCTTTTTGAAACGATCGCTTCCGCTTCCGCGTGGGCTTTCCTGAGAATATCGGCGGATTCCCGGTTCAATCGCTCCAGCTCTTCCTGGGCTTTCCGCGCATCGTCCAGAGACTTACTGATTTTTTCCTCTCTTGCCTCAAGAAACCGCAGCAACGGACCCCAGGCAAACTTCCTGAGAAGAAACAGCAGAACAAGAAAAACAACGATGGCCCAGATAGCCAATCCGGGATTCACCTGGACTAATGGATTATCCATAATGAGTTTTCCTCGCTGCTTACTTCAACAGAACGATGAGCAGGACAACGACCTCGGCAATGATCGCAACCCCTTCCAGCAGGAAGAGAGGGAGATTGACCGCGCCGCTGATCTGGGCTGCAGCCGCAGGCTGCCGGGCAATGCTTTCCGCGGCGGCTGCTGCAAACTTTCCAATTCCTAAAGCCGCGCCTATGACTATCAGGCCCAATCCGAGGGCCGCGCCGAAGTAGTGCCATACCGGAGCCGGAGCGGCAGCGGCATCATCAGCAGCATAGACGGCCGGGCTGGCAATTATCGCCACCAATACGACGGCCAGGAATGCAACCATTGCACTGCGGGAGAATACTGTCTTCTTCATTCTTCTATCCTTTCGAGAAAGATTCGTTACTAGTGATGAACATGTATGACCATGCCGATGAACACGGCCGAAAGCAGCGTGAAAACGTAAGCCTGAACGAGAACCACAATAAGTTCAAGCAATGAAATACCAACCGCCAGGATAACTGAAACGGGAGCAACGCCAATGCCTGCCCATGGGGTTTGAAACATTCCCGTAAACAGGAATACCAGGGAAATCACCGCCAGGATCGCGATGTGCCCTCCCGTCATGTTCGCCGCGAGTCGCATGGTCAATGCGAACGGTTTTACAAGCATGCCCAGTATTTCAATGGGAATGAGAATAATATAAATCGGCCATGCAAATCCGGGGGGTACGGTATTTTTCCAGTGCTGGAGGAATCCATGCGCCTTCGAACCAGCCACGATAATGGCGAAGAAGGTTACCAGGGCGAGTCCGGCGGTGACATTAAAGTTGGCCGTGACGGTCGTTCCGCCATGCAGCAGCCGGTAAAAGGCCGTATCGGGACCTGCATGAAATACCCAGTGGTTCAATAAAGTCAAGGTTTCGAAAATAGGAACCAGACCGATCAGGTTCGCTGTAAAAATAAATGCAAAAAAGGTAAGTATCAACGGAGCCCAGGTATTCACCCATTTCTGCCCGACATTCGGCTGCACGATGGTGTCCCGTACCCATAGTACGACAAATTCCAGTGCGTTTCCTGCACCTGTCGGGACCGGCCCCTGCTTCAGATACCTCCGTACAATCCATGTGACTATTGTGAAAACGAGGATCGCGACAAAAAACAGCATAAAGACATGCTTGGTGATGGAAAAATCGATTCCGAAGATTTTCGGCAGGTGAATTATGGGGTGTTCCACCGTATCGGCGATATGGCCGATAATCGTCTCGCCGGCGTTGAAACCTTCAGACCCACCGTGTTCCTGAGCTGCAGCTGACATCCACATTAATTTTTCCTTACCCGTCTCTTTATCGGCCTTGAAACTCTGCTGGAGAGCCGGTTCGGCCGGTTATTTGAAGCCGGCGCAACCCGAAAGCTTCCACACCGTGCAGCGCAAGAAAGTAACACACAAAGCTGACCACGAATGGAATCGGCTGCACCCATCCAAAGCTAACAGGAACTGCTATATATCCTGCAAAGAAGATCATCTTGGCGGCGAATGCCTTGATCATCAGGGCGGTCATTCCCTCGGGGCGCCTTATATACTGCCGCTGCATCGCTATCCAGGAAACAACGGCGGACGCGAGAGGTCCCGCCATTCCGATCCACAATTCCAGCCGGAATTCAGGCTTTACAGGAATTGTCAGGACCAGCGCCGTCAGGATCGAGCCCGACAGCATCCACCAGACAAGCTTCATTTTCGCCAAATTATTTTCGCGAGTTCCACGAACCCGACAACAATACCCAATAATAGCCCGGCTACCAGGAACCAGGGGGACGTGCCGCACCATGCATCCAGCGCATATCCGATCCCGCCCAGGACCAAAATCGCCGCCAGTAATGTATAACCCGCTACGGCTGCAGGCCCGGATTTGCGAAGAGCCTCCTGCATATAACGCAGGGATCGTGCCAGGAATGCTCCTTGGTCTTCGTCAGCCATACATGCCAAGCAAATGGTGGATTATAGCAAACACTTCTTAAAAAGCTCAATGGTAGAAAGCCGAAACTTGAAGAAAAGAACGGTTTCGGTTTCCGTAAACCGATAAAATTCTCCGCATCCTGACGGACATTGTCTACAGATCAGTCCTCCCGGTCGTGGATCGTCTTAAGGCTGCGCAATTCGCAGTCTTTTTTACCGGAGGGTGTGACGATTTCAATGTCGTCGCCTTCCATTTTACCGACAATGCTGCGTCCGATGGGAGACGTAATGGATATGTCTCCCTTGGCAATGTCGGATTCTTCCGCGGAGACCAGCCTGTATTCCACCTCCTTGTCCGCTTCATAATCGTAAAGCACCACTTTGGAGCCGTATGCCGCCCGGTCGGTCGGGATCTTATCGAGGTTTACCAGAGAAAGCGCTGCCAGCCTCTGCTGCAGCTGCGCCTTCCGGCCTTCCAGGTAGGACTGTCTCTCTTTTGCGGCCTTGTATTCGGCGTTCTCGCTAAGATCTCCGTGTTCCCGCGCACGGAGGATTTCCTTAGGCAGTTCCACGCGCAGTTCGCGCTCTATATCATTCAGCGCGTCCTGCAATTTCTTGCGTACATCAATCATGACCGGCTCCAGAAAGAGGGGATTTGTTTATTTAGGGGCAAGGATCGAATAGTCGGCCAGTGTGAGGATATGATCGGGGAAGATTCCCAGCCATAGAATGCCTATGATTCCCATTACAATCACGACCTGAACCAGCCAGCTGACAGGTTCAGGGACTTCTGCCGTTTCGTCAGGTTCTTTCATGTACATATATACCAGCAGGCGGAAGTAATAAAAAACCGAAACGACACTGCTGAGTACACCAATCACGGCCAATCCTATATATCCGTTTCTGATTGCGGCGCTGAACAGGTAAAACTTGCCGATGAAACCCCCGGTCAGTGGAATGCCTGCCAGGGAAACGAGCGAAATGGAGAGGGCGGCGGCGGCAAAAGGGGCTTTCCGGGCCATTCCAACGTAGTCGTTCAGATGGACGCGGGCGTCTCCAGTACCGCTGATCGACAGGATCACGCTGAATGCGATCAGGTTCATTATCATGTAAATAACGAGATAGAAGAGGACGGCGCTGAAACCCGAGTCGCTGTTCGTTACGATTCCCACCAGGATGTATCCGGCATGAGCAATTGCGGAATACGCGAGCATGCGCTTTACGTTTGTCTGCAGAACAGCAACGACGTTGCCCAGGATCATGGTCAGGATGGACAATGCCCATAGAATGGAAGACCATTCATCGGCGAGGAAGGGAACAGCTTCAACCAGGATTCGTATCAGAGCCGCAAATCCTGCCGCTTTCGGCCCGACCGTCATAAACGCGGTTACAGGGGTGGGTGCCCCTTCGTAGACATCCGGCGCCCAGGAGTGGAAGGGGACCAGCGCTATTTTGAAGCCGAAACCTACGAGCAGCAAGCCCATTCCGATGAATGTCGTATTCTGGAAGCCTCCCTGCATGGAAGCGAGTTCCCGGATCGTCTGGTAATTCGTGCTTCCCGTACTGCCGTAAATGAGTGCGATGCCGTACAGCAGAAACGCCGTGGCGAAAGATCCCAACAGGAAATATTTCAGGGAGGATTCATTGGAACGGATGTCGTTTCTTTTGAATCCTGCCAGGACGTAGGTCGCGATCGATAGTATTTCTATTCCTATGAACGTGAGGATAAGGTCGGTGCTGGCGACCATCAGGCACATGCCGGATGTGGCGAACAGCAGCAGCGAGTAATATTCTCCCCTGTTAATATCCTCCCTTTCGTTGAACTTCATCGAGATAATTGCGGAAACGCCCAGAATTACAAGAAAGAGCCACTGGAAGAAAATGCTGAAGTTGTCGACGACAAACATCCCGTTCAGGATCGTACGGGACTGGTCGCTCCACTGGGAGCCGAGGCTGAATGCGGCAACGGCTGCCGCAAGCACGGCGATTCTTGCCATCCGGCTTTTGTGCGCCGCCGGGGTGAACGGCTCAAGCAGCATGAGCGCCATCGCTGCGATGACCAGAACAAATTGCGGTATCAGTAATATTAAGTCGTTGCCCATTGTTTATTTATTCACCTGCAAATCCGGGGTTCGGAACCGTTCTACGCGGTAAATTTCTTCAGAAGTGCGTGCATCGTCTATTCGATCCTGAACCTGCTGAATCGAAGCTTCCATCCGGCTTAAGAACGGTCCCGAATAGACGCCGATCCACAGCATGACAAGCACTATGGGAAGAAGGATCAGCTTTTCTCTTATGCCGATATCTTTTATCGCGCTGTTGTCCGGATTTTCCAGTTTGCCCAGGAATACGCGCTGGTACATCCAAAGCATATAGACTGCGCCGAGAATCATTCCCAAAGCCGCCAGGGATCCGAAGACTTTGCTGCTGGCGAAGCTTCCCATCAGAACCAGCACTTCACCCACGAAACCGTTCAGGCCGGGAAGGCCGATGGATGAGAGCGTAACGACCAGGAAAGCCGCGGCATATACCGGGCTTATATGCGCCAGTCCTCCGAAATCGGCTATTTTCCGGGTGTGGCGGCGATCGTATATCATTCCTACCAGGAGGAATAGTGCGCCGGTCGACAGGCCATGGTTCAGCATCTGCACTGTCGCGCCCTGCATTCCCTGCATATTGAAGGCGAAAATACCCAGGACAACCAGCCCCATATGGCTGACGGACGAATAAGCCACAAGCTTTTTCAGATCCGGCTGCACCATGGCGACGAGAGCCCCGTAAATGATTCCGATAACCGCGAGAACGCTGATATAGGGAGCCGCGTCAATTGCGGTCCCGGGAAAGAGCGGGAGACAGAATCGGAGCAGTCCGTAGGTTCCCATTTTGAGCAGAACGCCGGCAAGGATGACGCTCCCGGCGGTCGGGGCTTCCACGTGCGCGTCCGGAAGCCAGGTATGGAAAGGAAACATCGGCACTTTAATGGCGAACGCGAGCAGGAAGGCCATGAAAAGCCAGAATTCCTCCCGCGAGGACAGCAGCACGGCGCCGGAACTGAGGCTTCGGGTTATTTCTATAAGATCGAAAGAAGTGCCTCCATGGGCGAAATAGAGGTAAATGATCGCCACGAGCATGAGGAGGGAACCGACCATTGTATAGAGTATGAACTTGACCGCCGCGTAAATTCTTCTTTCGCCCCCCCAGACGCCGATCAGGAAGTACATCGGAATCAGCATGACTTCCCAGAATATGTAAAAGAGCACCAGGTCCAGGGCGCAGAACACTCCGATCATTCCCGTTTCGAGGGTCAGGAGGCAGACCAGGTAGGATTTGACCCTCTTGTTAATCGATTGCCACGAGCAAAGGATTGCCAGCGGTGTCAGGAATGTCGTCAGGATTACCAGGAAAAGGCTGATCCCGTCGATTCCCATGTGATGGCTGATTGCAAATGCGGCCGTTTTGATCCATTCGCAGGATTCCTCAAACTGCATGCTGCCCCTGGAGGCATCGAAATGGGTTACGAGGTGAAGCGAAAGAATAAAAATGGCGGACGAACCCAGCAGTGCCACCCATTTGGCCGCCTTGTCAAAGCCTCGCGGCATTAGAATGATTACCGCGGCAATCAATGCCGGCAGGTATGTGACCCAGGATAGGATGTGACCAATTTCCATGTCGTTGTCGTTGCGCTCAGCCCCGGAAAACGGAGATATAAAAAAGCACCCCAACCGCGCCCAGCAGTATCCAGACTGCATAGTTGCGAATGAGGCCGTTTTGAATGCCTTTGAGAATTGAAGCGAATCCCTGAATCGTCCAGCCGGATCCATTGACCGCACCGTCGATCAGGCCGACATCGAATCCCCTCCAGAGAGCTTTTGTGGAGGTCCGGACCGTCGGATGTATGATTGCGGCATCGTAAATTTCGTCCACATAGTACTTTCGGAACAGCAACCGGTAAATCCGCCGGAATCGGGCCGCCAGGGCGTCAGCGGTTTCCGGCCGCCGAATGTAGATGCAGTACGCAATGAAGATTGCAAAGCATGCGACAGCTACCGATAAAACCGCAAAACCGATTTCCAGAGAATGCGAATGTTGCGCATGTTCTCCGTGCAAGGTATTCGCCAGGGAGGGTTCCAGGAAATGTTCGAACCTGTTCGTTCCCAGCCATGCCGGGAGGCCGACAAAACCGCCGATTATCGACAGAACCCCTAGAACTACCAGCGGAACCGTCATGCTTGGCGGTGATTCGTGCACGTGATGCGCCACTTCTTCGGAATATCGCGGTTTGCCGTAAAATGTCAGAAAAATAAGGCGGAACATGTAAAACGCCGTCAAGCCTGCCGTCAGGAGACCGACGATCCAAACGATGGGATGCCCGTTTGCATATGCCGACCAGAGAATTTCGTCCTTGCTGAAAAATCCCGCAAAAGGCGGGATGCCGCTGATTGCGAGTGTGGCGATTAACATTGTCAGGAATGTAATGGGTGTCTTTTTGCGCAGTCCGCCCATACGCATCATGTCCTGGTCTCCGCTCAGTGCGTGGATGACGCTTCCCGCTCCCAGGAAGAGCAGCGCCTTGAAAAACGCGTGTGTCATCAGGTGAAAAATTCCGGCTGAGAATGCGCCCGCGCCCAAAGCCACAAACATGTATCCGAGCTGACTCACCGTGGAATAGGCCAGGACCCGCTTGATGTCGGTCTGCACAAGTCCGATCGTGGCCGCCATCAGGGCGGTCAGGATGCCCACTATAATGACGACGTCGAGGGCGACGGGGGCCCGGCTGAAAATGGGCGAGCAGCGTACGACCATGTAAACGCCCGCGGTCACCATGGTGGCCGCATGAATGAGCGCGCTGACGGGGGTCGGGCCTTCCATTGCGTCCGGCAGCCAGACATAGAGCGG
>JAFGTD010000341.1 GCA_016934295.1 Acidobacteriota bacterium | reverse complement strand
ATCCGCTTTAACGCATCATTCCTGATTACCGAACCGGTTGGATTATTGGGAGTGTTGATGATCAGAACGCCCGCCCCTGAACTTTCCGATTTCGAAATGAGATCGTCGACGTTATAGCTCATATCGGGATTCAGAGGGATTCGTATCACCTCCGCACCCAAAATGGAGGCGATCAGCGCATACACAGTAAAAGTCGGTGACGGAATAACGACTTTGGTCTCTTTGTCGACCAGAACCATCAATGAGGCCTGGAGCAACTCGTTGGAGCCATTGCCGACCAGAATGCCGTCTTTATGCCAACCGGCAAAATCCGCCAGGCGCTTCCGGATGGAATCCGGAACAAAATCCGGGTAACGCGACCATTCCCGAGCCCTGAATCGCCGAAACACCTCTTCCTTAAGGTCCGCGGGAAAATCGAAGGGATTTTCGTTCTGATTGAGCTTAATCTCTGCTTCGTACGCGTGCAGCGAATAGGCCGGGACCTTTAACACTTGTGATTTTACGCCGTTCAGCGGATCGTTTTTTATCACTTCTTTTTAATCCTGCTCTTTCTTCGTTTCCGCCCATCCTGCCGGATACACACCGATTCGGCGTGGGCGTCCAGACCTTCCGCCCGTGCCAGGGCGTCGATAGACCTCCAGGTGCGCGCCAGCTCCTCCTTCGTATACCGGATAATACCTGTTCTCCGCTGAAAGTGGTAGACCCCTAAAGGAGAGAAAAATCGAGCCGTTCCGCTCGTGGGGAGAACGTGATTACTCCCGGCGAAGTAATCCCCGACAGCTTCGGGCGAATAATCGCCGTAAAATATACTCCCTGCATTCCGAACCCGGTCAATGGCCGATAGAGGGAGACTCGAAAAGATCTCCAGGTGTTCCGGAGCTATCTCATTAATCCATTCCGCGGCATGGTTGAAGTCTTCCATAACAACAATGGCACCGTAAGCTTCCAGGGATCTCCGGGCAATTTCCTTCCTCGACAGCGTTTTCAGCTGCGACTGCAGCTCGCGTTGTATAAAAACAGCATGCGGATAGGAATCGGTGAAACAGATCGAACAGGCGGACCTGTCGTGCTCCGCCTGGGAAAGCATGTCGGCGGCGATAAAGCGTGGATTCGATTCGGCCGTCGCCATAATCACCACCTCGCTCGGACCGGCTATCATATCCACATCAACGGTACCGAAAACCTCCCGCTTGGCGGCCGTCACGTAAGCATTCCCTGGTCCGACGATTTTATCGACACGCGGAATCGTAGCTGTTCCGTAAGCAAGAGCCGCCACTGCCTGGGCGCCTCCCACCAGGTACACTTCAGCGACATTCAACTCATGCAGCGCGGCGGCAATAATGGGATTCTGCTTAAACGTACCCGGAGGCGTTACAGCTACGATGCGCGGAACGCCCGCGATCTTGGCGGGGATCACATTCATCAGTACCGAAGAAGGGTAAGCCGCGCTCCCTCCGGGGATATAAACCCCTACGCTGTCGATGGGAAGCACCCGCTGACCCAGCACAACACCGCGCTTGGAAAATTCCCACGATTTCTGAACTTCGCGCGAGTGGTAGGCATGAATATTGAAAATTGCCTTTTCCATGTCCCGCACAAGCGCCGCATCCGCCTTTTTTGCCGCTGCGCTCAAGGATTGACGACGCACGCGCAGTTGTCGAGCGGTCATTTTGATCTTATCGAATCTCTCGGTAAACCTGAGCAGCGCCCGGTCTCCTTCCTTCTGCACATGGAACAGAATATCGCGCGCCGCTTCGGCGATCTCGCCCGTAACCACTATTTTTCGTTTTTCAAGGCGATTGAAAAGTCTGGTCTTGTCCTTCTCGTAAAAAATGCGAACCATATCGATTCCCTTGATTGCATTAATGCCTTTAACTCAGTCCCTGCAGTCCTGAAAGGGCAGGTTGCTGAAAAAAATGCAACCTGCGTTCCCCGTTTCAGGTTTCCCGTTTCCCGTTGAGTTCAAGACGGGCAACGGATGAATTAATCTTCGACGGCAATAGAAATAATTTCTGATGCCATCAACTTTTCTATTTCGGCGATTTCCTTCGGGACATCCCGCGAAAGCACCTCAAACCCGTCATCCGTAACAAGGACGGTGTCTTCGATACGAACACCGAGATCCCTGTCCGGGATATACACTCCCGGCTCCACAGCAATCACCACTCCGGGCTCAAAGGGCACGGAATCTCCGACATCGTGGACAGACATGCCCACGTAATGGCTCACGGCATGTCTTGCGTATTTTTCGAAGCCGGAACGCCCCAGCACCTTGCGGGCGGCATCCTCGACATCATCGAAGGTGGCGCCCGGACGCACTGCCTCAAGCGCCGCTTTCTGTGCCTGCAGAACAACCCGGTAAACTTCCGCCTGTTCTTTGCTGAATTTACCGGAAACGGGAAACGTTCTTGTAATATCCGACACGTAATACCGAAAGTCCGGCCCGAAGTCCATCACTACAATGTCGCCCGATTCCATCCTGCGCTGTTTCCTGTAATAATGCAGGACGCAGGAATTGGGACCGGATCCGACGATAGGGAAGAATGCCTCCCCGGATGCACCGTGCCACAGGTAGACAAATTTCGCAAGGGCTGCAAGCTGATACTCGTACATGCCGGGCTTTGCGGACCGGATTGCCTCTTTTAATCCCAGAGATCCTATTCTTCCGGCGGCACGAAGAAGCTCAATTTCCGCCGTATCTTTAATCCGTCTCATTTCATCCAGCACAGGCGAAAGATCCTTTACCGTCAGCGACGCCCGGACCGCTTCCTTCAATTTCTCCTGAAACGCCGATTCCCGGCTCTTTCGGCCATCCCAAACATTTTCCATGCGCTTCGAGTCGTGCCGCATGGCGCGTCCCTGGCTGGATGCAGCCGTTTCATAAGGCATCAAGGGAGTGTAGACCATGGAGGATCCCTGAAGCCGCTTCCTTAATTCGCTCCCGAATTCAGGCAGTTCCATTACCTTGTCAACACCCGTGATACGCCTGGCCTGCAGGCCGGCATAAAGCAACGGAATCTCCCATTTCTCTTTTTCCTTGTCTCGCGGGGGCAGAAACAGAACGGATCGCCGTTTGCCTCCATCCAGCAGGAGCACGGCATCCGGCGTCGCGACCCCGGTCAGATAATAAAAATTATTATCCTGCCGGAACGGCTCATAAGCCCGGCTGTCCGACAAACCCCGTAACACCGCAACCGAATTTCCGATCCTGTCCATTAGCGCGCCCCGCCTTGCGGCAAAGAACTCTTTATCCCCGGCATACCCGATACAGCCATTTATTATGAGGAATACGAACAACGCGGCTCTGAACATAACCATTTATAATAGCAAACAGCGCAGGCTTATGTAGGACTCAATTTTATAAAATATTGCAGAGATTGATATTATTTGTTTTGTGGGGGCTTTTTCGGAGATACCAGTGCCGTGCGCCATTTATGCAAAACATAAATGGCGTCCACAGAAGGCATGGACCTCTGTACCACAACAGCATGAAGCCCGGCCAACGTATAACCAAGAATCCTGGGTATGCGTTGGGCGGGTGAGAAATGCGGATTCACATCATTTATTTTGTGGGGGCTTTTTCGGAGATACCAGTGCCGCGCGCGTAATGGCATTCCCTCCGAACCGCTGCACGATATCGTCCATCGCCGCCGCCAGCTTCCGGTCTTTACGCGGTGCCCGGTCAAAGAAGGACATCTGTTTGCCGTCCTCTTCCAATTCCAGGTTTCCGGTGTGGACGCCGATCAGCCGGACGGGCACATCATGCCGCAAGAGAGATTTCATCAGCTTCACGGCAACGGGGAAAATCACTTCGACCGTATCGGCGGGACTATCCAGTGTCGTCCTGCGGGAACTTGTGGAAAAATCCGATTCACGGAACTTAATCGCGACCGTCCGGGCACAGGCTTTGTTCTTCCGGAGTCGTTGAGCAACCCGCTCGGTCAGCTCCAGGAGAGTTTTTTTCAGCAGCTCCGGATCCGTCGTATCAGAATCGAAAGTAATCTCATGTCCGATGGATTTAAATCCCTCTTCAGGAAGAACCGGTCTGTCGTCGATTCCCCGGGCCAGTCGAAGGAGATGCATGCCGGCCTTGCCCATGCGGGACACACTATTTCCCGGAGGCAGGTCCGCAAGCTGGCCGATTCGTTCCACTCCCAGACTTTTGAGATACGCTTCCGTCTTCGGCCCGACCCCCCACAATCGCCCTATCGCCAAAGGCGCCAGAAATTCCTTTTCCCGTCCGGTTTCGACAACAACCAGGCCGTCCGGTTTCTGCAGATCGGACGCTATTTTTGCGATGAATTTGTTTTGGGCAACTCCGACCGAAGCGGTCAGGCTCAAATCGTTATATATACGATATTTGATTTTCACGGCGATTTCAGTACCGGTGCCGAACAGTCTCCGGCTCCCGCTCACATCCAGAAAAGCTTCGTCAATACTTACCTGTTCCAGCAGGTCGGTAAATCCGGCCAGGATACGCATGATACGAGCGGACACCCGAGCGTACTTCTGCATATCGGGTCTCACATAAATACCGTGGGGACATAATTTCCACGCCTGCGATATCGGCTGCGCCGAATGGACTCCGAATTTGCGCGCCTCGTAGGAGCAGGTAGCGACAATTCCACGCCCTTTCCCATTTTTGGGATCGGATCCGACAACGACCGGCTTGCCCCGGTATTCAGGATGATCCCTCTGCTCCACGGCCGCATAGAAAGCGTCCATATCCACATGAAGAATCGTCCGAACCATAGAAAAGCTCCCGGCGGGCCTTGCAATCCCCAACCGTAGATTAATCCTATTCAACATAGGCTGAAATGCGGAAGATGATATCCGGACGGTCTCCAGAATCCTCTACTTCAAATTTCCGGTATCGATAATCTCCGGACTCAGTCTGTGAAGCTTCGACCAGGTGGCGTTGTCGTTCCTGACATAGATCCCGTAAGAAGCGCCGAAATCTATGATGCATTCATCCTCGCCGTTGTCGTCCAGATCCCCGGTGGCGATGATCTCCGCACTCATTCTGTGCAGCTTCGTCCAGGTGGCATTGTTGTTCCTGACATAGATCCCGT
>JAFGTD010000340.1 GCA_016934295.1 Acidobacteriota bacterium | reverse complement strand
TGCCGAAGTGGTGGAACTGGCAGACACGCCATCTTGAGGGGGTGGTGGGGAAACCCGTGGGGGTTCGAGTCCCCCCTTCGGCACCAGAAAACAGTCGGTAGGGGCAAACCTTGCGTTCGCCCCTTTGGCGATATGCAAGGTTCACCCCTACGATCACCCAAACCCATTCTCACCTGAGTTACCCATTGCTTACCGTATTGTTCAAAGGGCGAACACAAGGTTCGCCCCTACGATCACCCAAACCCATTCTCACCTGAGTTGCCCATTGCTTACTGTATTGTTCAAAGGGCGAACACAAGGTTCGCCCCTACGATCACCCAAACCCATTCTCACCTGAGTTACCCATTGCTTACTGTATTGTTCAAAGGGCGAACACAAGGTTCGCCCCTACTATAAAATTAGAATATGGAATAATTTGCTTCAGGCAAAAGGGGATAAATTATGGGGATATGCTTCTTAACCCCAATATATGCGCTAATTTAACCCTGGTTATCAAAGATTCTTTCTTTCGGTTTGGAACTTTTATCAAATTTATATCTAAGAAAAATGAGTATGAATTCCCCAAAATGCCGATGAGAATAGAGGTCTATTTCCCATAGCATCAAACTAAGATTTCAGGTATGCGGAAGTCCGGCGGCGCAACAAAGCCGCAGCGTATTTTTATCATATGCGGATAAACAGAACTGTTGCACTGGAACATGTAGACGGGGATTCGCAGTTGCTGGCAGACCTCGCAGTAATATTTATGGAGGACTGTCCGCGCCTGGTTGGTGAAATGCGCCATTCCATGGCAAAAGGCGACAGTGCCGCGGTCGAAAGAACCGCCCATTCGCTCAAAGGGAGACTCGCTTTTTTTGGAATGGAACAGGAACGGGAACTTGCATTGAAGCTGGAAATGTCGGGACGCCGGGGCAATTTGGCCGAAGCGCGACACCTAATGACGGAATTGGAATTGAATATGGAGACCGCAATGCCGGAGTTTGCAACACTGGCGGACAATGCCGGCGGAGTTTCCTGGAGCGGCAGGTCGACAAGGGCAGCATTCCGATAGGGGAGCAGAATATATGAGGGTCTTGTTGGCGGATGACGACGATTTTTATCGTTATGCCATCCGAAAAGCCCTTGAAGGATGGGGATACGAAGTTGTGGACGTTTCGGACGGAATGGAGGCACTGCGTGTTCTCCAGGAGGAAAGCCGTCCTAATATAGCCATCCTTGACTGGATGATGCCCGGGATGGACGGTGTGGACGTCTGCTGTCGAGTACGGGCGCTTAAAACCCTGCAGTATGTCTACATTCTGCTGGCGACTTCAAAGGACAGCAAGAGCGACATCATAACCGGTTTGGAAGCCCAGGCGGACGACTACCTTGTCAAGCCTTTCGATCTCAGGGAATTAAGAGTACGCCTTCAGGCGGGTCAGCGTATTATCGATCTGCAGTCGGCCCTGGCCGTCAAGCAGCAGGAGCTCAGTCACCGGGCCACGCATGATTCCCTTACCGGGCTCTGGAATCGATCGGCTGTCCTGGACATCCTGGGCAGAGAAACCGACTGCGCCCGGAGGATGTGCAATCCTCTCAGCGTGGCGCTGGCGGATATCGACCACTTTAAGACCGTAAACGATACTTTCGGCCATGTGGCGGGGGATGCCGTATTAATCGAGGTATCCAATCGAATGCAGGCCTCCATTAGGCATTACGATACTGTCGGTCGGTACGGCGGCGAAGAATTTCTAATTGTTCTGCCGGGTATCGACGGTCACAGGGCGTATAAAATGGCTGAAAGGCTCCGGATCCAGGTGGCAAAAGATCCTTATCGTGTCCTGGAAGAGGACATCCTCGTTACTCTCAGCGTGGGGGTTGCCGTCGATAACGGAAAAGGCAGCCCGCGGGAACTGTTGAGGGAAGCGGATGCCGCATTGTACCGGGCAAAAGCCCGTGGCCGGAATGTCGTGGAAATGTACCGGAGCGGCAGTAGAAAAGTGGACATTCTTCCCCAGAGGAGTTCAGGCTAGGCCCGCGGCATGGAGGCGATGCATGGCGAATCTTTTCGGCAATATCGGGGATATCGGGCAGCTGAAGGATTCCCTTCTGCTGAGATTGAACCGCATTTATTGCACACTGGCTGTCGGCGCGGCTCTAGCTATTTCGTTCGAATTGTTTCTTGAGACAGGCTCCGCCGATTCCCTTGAAATCCAGCGCAGTCGATGCTTTATTCTTTTCCTGGTCATATTCCTGCTGGCCGGGGCGTTCGTTTGCGGACTGTATATCGCCAGGCAGGCTAAGATATTCGCCCGAAAGAGCGAAGAATTGCTGTTCGAGGCCAAGCAGCGGACGACCGAAATCGCAGCCCTTTACGATACGTCCCAGGATATATCGGGCCGCCACCGGCTTTCCTCGCTTCTCGAGACCATTGTAGGCAGAGCGAAGACTCTTCTGGATGCCTCCGGGTGCGCTTTATTCCTTTTTGATAAGGCAAATAAGGATTTCGAGATCGCGGTTGAGATCGGTGTCGGCATTCCCGTCGGATCGCATATTCCTCTGGATGAGGGGCTGGCGGGGCAGGTGGCAAAAAATATGGCGCCCCTGATCGTCAACGATTACCGTCGTTCACCCTTCCGGTCGAAAGCGCTGCAGCAATATCCCATAAGCGCCGCTGTATGCGTTCCGATGATTCGCGACGGGGAACTGATCGGCGTATTGGGAGTGAACGAATGCGGCAATACAAAACGGAAGTTTGCCGATGCCGAGGCGCGCCTGCTGTCGCTTTTCGCGCATAATGCGGCGAGCGCCGTTTTTAATGCCCGGCTGATGGATGCCCTGCAGAATTCCAAGGAAAGATTCCGCATCGCGGCCGAATGCGCCAGCGATATTGTGTATGACTGGGACCTGCCGACGGACAGCGTGAAGTATTTCGGCGCCGTTACAGAAAGGGCGCGCGAGAAACATTCATTTTTGCCCGAGACGCGGAAGGAGTACTGGGATATCGTTCATCCCGAAGACCGGGATCGTGTTCGCAGGGCTCTCGAGGAACACCTCAAGGACGGCACGCCCTTTTCCGTCGAGTATCGCATCCTGGATGAAAACGGCTCCCATATCATCATTTCGGATCGCGCCACCGCCATTCGAAATTCCCGGGGCGTACCGGTCAAACTGATCGGCGCCGTCAGCAATATTACCGAACGGAAGCAGGCCGAGCAGATGAAATCCGACTTTGTATCGTTTGTAACCCATCAATTGCGCACCCCGCTTTCAGGAGTGAAATGGATGCTCGAGCTGGCCGCGGATTCCACGAACAGTCCAGAAGATCTGGAGTCGTTTATTCGGGATGCCCGGTTGTCGACCGATCGTCTGATAGGCTTGGTGAACGATCTGCTCGACCTTTCCAGGCTGGAGCGCGGCAAGCTGCAGATAAACCCCGAGGACATAGAGATGGACGCACTCACCCGGGGCGTTATCGAGGAGATGCATCCTTTGCTGAGTGAAAAGGAGCAGTCCCTTTCCTGCCAGGTTGCGGCGCATTTCCCGGTTGTGTCCGCCGATGCGCAGTTGCTGCGACAGGTGATACTCAATTTTACTTCGAATGCGATGAAATATACGCCCAGGGGCGGTGAAATGAAGATACGCATGCATTATGACGATGCGTTCGTTTACTGGGAAATCGAAGACACGGGAATCGGCATCCCGAAGTCCGATCAAACCATGCTGTTCGAAAAATTTTATCGTGCGGGCAACGCCATCGCCGTCGAAACCGAAGGAACCGGGTTGGGACTTTATCTTATTCGGTTGATTGTTGAACGATTGGGGGGAAGCATCGGATGCGAGTCCCGGGAGGGCGTCGGATCCACCTTCAAATTTTCCCTGCCCCTGCACGGCAACGGAGGATCCAATGAGCAGCATCCGGGCTCTGTTAATTGAAGACGACAGGTTCCTGCGCAAAGCCTGCGAAGTGGGTTTGAAGAAACAGGGATTTGTCGTATTGACGGCCGAGGACGGCGAATCAGGCATTCAGCAGGCTATGGACGGATCTCCCGACATTATCCTGCTGGATATGCTGATGCCCGGGCTTTCCGGTATCGAGACCCTGAAAGTTCTGAAATCCGAGGAACGGACGCGGGCCATTCCCGTCGTCATTCTATCCAATTCGTCCGTTGAAGCGGATATACAGAAGGCGATGGACCTGGGCGCGGCGGGATATCTCGTCAAAGCGTCCCTTTCACTCCAGGAACTGGGCCGGCATGTCCGTTCGTTTCTCGACAAGCAAAGCGATTCTTAATCTCCATTTCCCGGCAGAAAACACAAGCACCACCTTTGTATCGTATTCCCCGTTTGTTCATCGACTACACTCATTATGCGATGTGGGCTTTTCACGTTCGTACGTTCGACGTTAGAACGTTTTATGCCGGTGTTGCTTCTCTAGCCCGCCTGGCGTATGCCGGGGAGCCCTACGCCGGGGGCGGGGCGTTCGCGCAACACATCCCGGCGGAAACGGAACAGCTCGGCCGGCCGGCCGCCTGTTTGCGAATCGTATCGGGCGGTTCCTTCCACCAGCCCCCCTTTTTCCACAAGACGGCGGAAATTCTGTTTGTGCAGCCGCACCCCTGCAAGGGCTTCCACAACACACTGCAGCTGAAACAGGGTAAACGCGGACGGGAGGAGCTCGAATACCACGGGGCGATACTTGAGTTTGCCTCGAAGTCGTCCCAAAGCCGTGGCCAGAATCCGCCGGTGGTCCAGGGCCATAGGCCTGCCCAGGTGGGACGTCCATGCAGCCTTTCGATCAGGCGTTTTCCCGCGGGTTCCCTGCGAAGCTCCGGATGCGGCATTCGGTTTTCTGTCGCGAAGGGATTCAATCGCGAGATTGACTTCGTAGATAAGTTCGTACCGTTCCAGTGCGCGTTCCGGGACCCAGGGGGCCCCGCCCAGGCCGAAATTGATGTCGCAGCGCTCGCGCCGGTCCTGCAGAATCCTGGAATCCGGAGCCGATTCGACCCACCGGGTAAGGGCCGGGGCGATATGTTTTTCGATAACATCGGGTCTTCCGGATCTCCAGTCCTCCCAGGGTAAGAAACGATACCATTCGCGCCAGTGGGCGCCGGCCGTACCCGACGGCTTCCCTTCACGCACCAGCGCCAGGTACGCAATGGATATAACCCTGGGGCCGCCTTCGCCTTCGGAAGGATCCCGGTTTCGGTCTCCGAACGTGTAGAGCTGCTCGACATATCCCATGTTCAGCCCGGTTTGTTCCCGGACCCAGCGGCGCAGGCCTAACTCCAGCGTCCGGTCTGCGGCCGGGTCGAAATGTCCGAAAGGGATGGCATCCGGGGTGTCGGATACGGAAGGCCGGTTTTTTCGACTTCCCGTTTTTCCGCCGGTAATGCCGCCGGAGTGCCGGACGGTCAGGATTCTGGGCGTTTCGTCCGTGACGGCGACAATAACGGTATTCAACCCGATTAAAACCGGCGGATACACTTCTCATCTCCAGACGTTCCCCGTTTCAGGTTTCCCGTTCCCCGCTAAATACCGAACGGGAAACGGGAAATGGGAAACGATTCATAGAATTCACCGCGCGTTAAATGTAGAACAAATAAAAGTCATTGCAGCCTTGCGGTTATTTTAATTCTCGACCGGTATATCCGAGGATGCGGCGGGCTACGATCAGGCGGTTGATCTGTCCCGTTCCCTCGAACAGGTCGATGACTTTTCCATCCCGCATCCACTTTTCAAGCAGAAGCTTTCGGGAATAGCCAAGGTTCCCCATAAGCTCCACCCCCTTCTGGGTAATTTTGGTCACAATGTCCCCGGCTTTTAGTTTGGACATGGAGGATTCCACCGTGTTCGGCTTCTTTTGGTCTATCAACCAGGCCGCTTTTATAACAAGCAGCCAGGCCGCCTCCAGCTGGGCTTCCATGTCTATAATCTCTTTTTCGATTGCGGACAATTGATTCCGGGGCTTGTCGTAGCGGATGGGGACGCCGTTTTCCGACAGCTGCTCCTTGAGGAAATCGAGCGTGGCGCGCGCGATACCGACGCCGCCGGCGGCCGCCGTGGGCCGGGCGCTGTCGAAGGTGGCCATGGCGCCCTTGAAGCTCTTGGCCTTCTTGGGATCTCCGGTATTGCTCAGCATATTTTCGAGCGGAATTCTGCAATCCTCCAGCACAACCACAGCCGTGTCGCTGGCCCGCATTCCGAGCTTTTTCTCCTGCCGCGTGATCTTGAGTCCCGGCGTGCCCGCTTCCACTACGAACAGCCGCATTCCCTTGCGACCCATGGAGGGGTCGATGGTGGCCCAGACAATCATAATTCCTTTCGAGTTGATCATCGATTCCCGGGCTGTGGAAACGAAAAGCTTTTCTCCGTTCAGCACCCAATGATCGCCGTCCTGCACGGCCCGGGTACGGATGGCGGCGGAATCGGAACCGCAGTGCGCCTCGGTCAGCGCCATGCTGGCCCATGTAACTTCCTTGCCGTGGAAGCGCTTCAGGAATCGTTCTATCTGTTCTTCCGTTCCGGTTGCCCGGATGGCCATGCCTCCCAACGCCGGCCAGGGAAGCGCCAGGTAAAATCCCTGGTCGCCCCAGGAGAGCGCCTCGACTGAATGCATCTGGGTCATGAAAGGCTCCTCCAGGTCCATCGAGCCGGGCATCAGGCATGCTATGTGGTAACGGGCTTCCTCCCAGATGAATTTTACAAAGTCCCACGGCACTTCGTGCTCGTGTTCGTCGTAGTAGCGGGCATAGGGCCGGACTTTTTCACGCGAAACCTTTTCCGCGTATTCCTTTTGTTCTCGGATTTCTTCGGACATCTCAAAGCTGATCATGCATCTTCCTCCGGAGGCGGCTAAATGATTGTGATCCCTTCCATGACTGCGAATCCGCGCGCGTTGCGCAGCCAGAGCTCCACGGGAAATTCGCGGATAAATCCGTAGCCTCCCAATATTTGTAAAGCCCGGTCGGCGACCGTCACGGCCATGTCGCTGGTGAAATTGGAAGCCAGGCAGGATTCGCGGGTGGCGTCCCGGCCCTGGTCCAGCAGCCATGCCGCTTTCCAGACCATCATGCGGGCCGCATCGAGGTCCGTTCTCATTTCCGCAAGTGTAAAGGCGATTGACTGCCGCTGGGCGATCGCTTCGCCGAAAGCTTTCCTTTCTTTGGCGTATTCCAGGGCGTATTCACAGGATGCCCGGGCAACTCCCAGGGCCATTGCCGACAGACCCACCTTCGAAGAGTTCAGGAGCAGCTGAAAATCGCAGCCGTTCTCGCCGCCCAGCCTGTTCGACGCGGGAACCCTGCATTCTTCCAGCAACACCGAATACAGAGGGAAGGCTTTCATGCCCATGTTTTTTTCGCGTTCTTTTACAACGAGGCCCGGGGTGTTTTTCGAAACCAGGAACCCCTGGGTCTTCCCGTCAAGGTCGGCGTAAACGAGCAGATGCTCGGCTTCCTCGGCGAGAGGGACATTGCATTTCGTTCCCGAAACGACATAGTCCCCGCCGTTCTTTACGGCCTTCGTTTCCAGTCTGTTGGGATCGAAATTGAATCGCGGCTCCTGTAGCGCGGCCGACGCGGGCCGGTAGTCGTCGGTGCAGAAAGCCGGCAGAATCTCCTGTTTCTGCTCTTCGTTGCCGCACAGAAGGACCGGAAAGGCGACGAGATTGGGCGCCGTCAGCACCAGGGTGGCGCTGAGATCCCCAAAGGCCAGCTCTTCCGCCGCCAGAGCCCAGGTGATGGCGGAATGTTCGCCGAATCCGCCGTATTCCTCAGGAATGCTGGCGGGCAGCAGGCTCAGCTTCCATCCTTCCTTCATCCACTGCAGGGCGGGCTCCTCTTTTTCATCGCAATCGCGCATTCGACTGCGGAATTCCCGCTCCGCCAGTTTTTTTGCTTCATCCACGATCATTTTTTGTTCGTCTGTCGGTTCAAAAGAGTACATGCGAATCACCTTGTTTTGTTATGTGCAAATTTACTATCTGGGTTCAGAAGCTGCATAATCAGCCAATTCAGGGCTCACATAGGCATTGTGCAACAGAAACCAGTTAAATTAATGGTATTTGTTACGTCCCCCCGGGCTTACGCCCGGGGCTAGTTGCTTGCGGCTCTTCAGGCCTCTGTTCGGTTTCCAAAAAGCTAATCTATGGCTTAACGATAATTCTGATGTTTAAAGCTTGGTTCTGCCTATTTAGATCATAATTATTACTGCCAACTGCCGACTACTGACTGCCGACTATCGACTGAATTCCATTTCCCGGCTGTGGATTTCTTTTCCATAGAAAAGGGTTGCCAGTTTATCGAATACAACCGCCTTCTCCGAAGTATAAAATTCACGCCGGCCGCCGCGGCCGCATCGGGCCGCAATCTCCGGGTGGCGTTTCAGGTAATCCGCCAGGCTTTCGGCCACAATCGGACCCTGTGAAACGATTTCAATCCCGGGCGGCAGGTAACGGGCGATTTTTTCCTGCAGCAGCGGGTAATGGGTGCATCCCAAAACGACCGTATCGATTCTCGGATCCCGGGCCGTCAGCCGGTCAATATGCTGTTTGATGAAATAATCCGCTCCTTCGCCGCCTCTTTCGTTGTTTTCGACCAGGGGGACCCACATGGGGCAGGCTTCCTGGACCACCGTGATGTCTGGAAAAAAGCGTTTAATCTCCATCGCATAAGAATTAGACGCGACCGTACCGGCGGTGGCCAGGATTCCGATGTGTTTCGATTTGCTCCTGTGCCCGATGCGCTCGGTTACCGGCCGGAGAATTCCAAGGACGCGGCGTGCGGGCGCGATCCGGGGCAGGTCCTTCTGTTGGATGGTGCGCAAGGCTTTGGCCGCAGCCGTGTTACAGGCGATAATCACGAGCCGGCACCCGCGGTCGAAGAGCCACTTCACGGCTTCAAGGGTATAGGTATAGACGATTTCGAAGGACCGGTTTCCGTACGGAGTGCGCGCGTTGTCGCCCAGGTAGAGAAAGTCGTTGTCCGCAAGCGCCGTCTCGATTTCTTTCAGAACGGTCAATCCGCCGAATCCGGAATCGAATACTCCGATAGGGCCGTGTTCCATAGGGCTCCCGTAATTATAGGGCGAAGAATCGGGCTGATTCTCTCAAAGTTTCAAATTGAGAGTTTCGAAAAAGTCCTTGATGATGCGCGCCGTAAGGCCCCAGATCTCGTGGTTTTCGTGGGAATAGAAATACACGTCCGGTTCCCGGCCCGGATGCTTGTTCCGTTCAACCCGCAGATTGTTCGGGTCGAGGAAAACCCTGAAAGGGACGTGCAGAATTTCCGCGACTTCCGTCACCTGTCTTTTTGTTTCAAACGGACTCCGGACAAAACCCACAAACGGGGTGACGCGATATTCGGTGATGGAAATGTAGTCGTGAAACCGTCCCAGCGGTTCGACGCGCCCGTTTCCTATGCCGACTTCTTCGTATGTTTCTCTCAGAGCCGTTTCCAGAAGGGTTTCCTTTTCTTCGCGCATCCCTCCGGGAAACGATATCTGTCCCTTGTGCGTCTGAACGTCTTCGGTCCGGCGCGTGAGCAGCATGTGGTATTCCGAGTCCGCCTTGAATATCGGCATGAGCACGGCCGCCTCACGGACGAATCCGTTATTGAACTTTCGCGGCGTCAGCGATGTCAGGCGGTTGCGTATCTGTTCCTTAATTTCCATCACATAAGCTTAGAATTCAGAAGCCGGAACAGGGTGCAGCGATTTCTTTGGAGTGCGGCAGCTTGCTGCCGCCTTGATCGGTCATGAATGTAACGAAAGCGGCAGCAAGCTGCCGCACTCCAAGGAAGCGCTTTGCCGGTCCTGATTTCCTGATTCCGATGTAAATAAATGCCGTTCCGTCAGAACACAAAAAATTAAGTATACTTCAATTTATCCGTCTCTCGAAGAAAGACTGACAAAACGGCGGTTCAGGGTTCAATAATATTTTGGCAATACATAAAATATTTAATTTTTCAACTTTTGAAAATGCTTACTGCTTACCGTTTGTTCAAAGGGCGAACACAAGGTTCGCCCCTACCGTCGCCTGTTACCTCTTTCGCTGCAGGCCGGCTGCTGACCTCTTTGATTATTAATTCAATGATTTCCACCGTGCGGCGGACCGCCCCGCGATTCCTGTCGAGAACGCTTCGCGCGG
>JAFGTD010000339.1 GCA_016934295.1 Acidobacteriota bacterium | reverse complement strand
CGTGGAGGACGCAAGTTCGTTTCCGGAAGCGGCCCAGTTCAAAAAGCAGATCGCCAAAACCCTGGTGAAACGCGCGCTGCTGGCCACCGTCTAAAAATAGACGACACTTAGAATTTGTAGGGGCGAACCTTGTGTTCGCCCCTTTGGGATAAGCAAGGTTTCAGGAAGAAGGGAAAAGGGCGAACACAAGGTTCGCCCCTACTTGCATAAAAAAGGGACCTGGTTATTAGGGCACCATTTTCAGAAATTGGTGTCAGAATAACCAGGTTCCATTTTTAATTAACCCAATCTGTTTCTTGCCTGAAGCGTATCGGCGACTGTCTGCAATCCTATTTCCTCGAGGGTTTTTCTTTTCGGCCATCCGCTGTCACTGTTCCAACCTTCAAACTTATAGAATTTAGTCTTCCATTCCTCGAATTTCGACCGGTCCAGAACCCTGCCTGTACAGGTGCTGTAAGACCATTTTCCGTTTTCGTATACCGGCAGATAGTACGGTGATTGGGTCGGGACGTTGTAAACATAACCGGTAAAGACCTCCATGTCCCGATGCCTGCCCTGCAGAACCCATATCGACCGATCTATGTTCCAGATCTTGCGGCCGCTTTCAACTCCGTCGGTGAAGCTGATTTTCTTACCGGTGACGGCATTGAAGAATTTGGGTTCGCCTTCGGGTGTTGCGCCCGACATATCCGCAACGTTCGGGGTAAAGAACAGGGGCCACACCCAGTCGCAATACAGAGCGGACTGAATCCAGAACCTGGAGTAATGCCTGTGCCACGCGATGGTTTTGACCCTGTCATCCGAGTAAATGCCTCTAGGGCCTTCACTGTAGTCGAACATGAAAGGATTCCCGGTATAGGGAGCGACCTTGGAGGACAATATCTCCACGACTTTCTCCGCGGGAAGTACCGGCTCCGTATTGGATCCGAACGTTATTCCGGGCATATAATGCACGGCAAAACTTATGCCGTGCTCGTTGATATCCCTCTCCCCCAAAATGGAGCCATAGCCCCATTCCGGTTCGAGCCTGGGATCATTGTGCTCGTAATAACCCCAGTTCGGCAGCGTCAGGAGCCCGCTGTCGTTGTCCTCCTTGTATCTTCCCCAGCTTTCCGCCGCCCGGGCGACCCCGCCACTGAGAGCTTCTCCAATATCCTCTTTGTTTGCAATCTTCCGCAAAAGAGCCTGGATGAATTCCACTTTTCCAAAAAGTTCCATCGGCAGGTCGGTTTGGATTTTCCTTCCGCGTCCCAGCAAGCCCTTCTTATGGAGTGCTTCAATGTATGCAAGCATTGGGCGCATCTGAAAAGCATTCACGCCGTACTGCTGTACCAGGTCGCAGGCTACCTTCCTGTCCTTGGGCGAACCCTGAATTCCGATTGCCCAGATCGTATCCTCGCAGCTGGATTCATTGCTGATGCCCCCGGCCAATCGCTGGCGGCATGCTTTGGCGCAACCGGCGCACGCCTGAGCCCTTGCCGGCTCAAAGGGAGGCTGTTTGTTTAAAAAATTATCATCGGCCGGGCTGTTGTTAACGGGTGAAAATACGAAGGAATCCGGAGGATCCTCCAGCTTCGGATTATCCACGTCATATTGAAATTTCCTGTACCACAACCGGGCATCCATCAGTGATTTTGGATCGGCTATGCCGACGCTGCCTGTCCCGACAACACTGATGGCCTTCAGTTTCTTCGCGCCGAAGACCGCCCCGAATCCGCCCTGTCCGGCGCCGTTGCCGGCATCATGGATTAGGCACGCAATCCTGGCCAGGCTTTCTCCCGCCTGGCCGATGCACAATACCGCAGGTTTCTGGGTGGTATAGCGCTCTCCGATGTCCGTCCATTCTCCGAATTTGGAGCCGGGATGGACCCGTCTCCAGATTTCCTCCTGGGTTTCCATGACGTCCATGCCCCAGAGAGTTCGCGCGTTTTCAAAGGAGACCTTGTCGTCGATAATTTGTATCCAGACGGGATCGTCAGAGGCCCCTTCAACAACGATGCCGTCCCATCCCGCATATTTAAGCTGCGTGGAAAAGCGGCCGCCGAAATTGCTGCGCGTAAACCATTCAACCGGATAACCCTGCGGGCCGAGGCCCTGTACCTCACACCTCCCCGCGGCCGAAGGAACGATTACGCCTGAAAAGGGTCCGGTCATGATAGTCAGGACATTCCGGGGATCGAACGCGCTGAAAGGCATCTGATTGCCGGCAAGGTCCCAGAAGATTGCGGAGCCGATGCCATGGCCGCCGCCGTATTCTTCGTATTGCTCGGTATCCAGCGTGCCGATCGTTTTCTTCGTAAGGTTGATTCTTAATATTTTTCCGGTATATCCACCTGTCATTTGCGATCCTCCTCTTTTCCTCAGGGGACGAATTGAGTTTAAATGCCCGCAATCGCAGATAAGAAATACCGGTTTTATATCATATGGATACGGTATAGCCGTCAGTAAAAACGAGGATTTTCTCTCTTCCCCTTGTTTTGACGGGAAACAGGGAATAAATTAATCCATGGCGTTTTTAGTATGGCCCTTTGAGCCGTAGAGTTATATATTTACTTGTGCATTTAAAGCATTAATACATTGGGTAGCTTTATTATCGAAAAGGTTTACAGGAAGAAAGAGACAAGATGAGCTTGCTGCAGGGTGTTTATTATTATTACAGCTCATATCGACCCGGTCCCTGAGGGTTTTGTCTTTACTTTCTTAGTTTGCAGAATAGAAAGCAATAACGGCCCGCCGGGATGATCGGCGGGCCGTTATTATTTTACCCGTTTGCAGTGCGGGATGAGAGGTGCATTCATGATCATTATTTGTGAAGCCAAGGCAACGGAAGCACAGGTCAAGGCCGTGGAGAGTAAGATTAAGGAGGCGGGACTGACGGTACACCGTTCCGACGGTGTCGAGCATACCATCCTTGGTGTGGTCGGGGATCGCAATCGGCTGGATATCGGCGCGGTTTCCATGATGCCGGGTGTTCGCGATACGGTCATTGTTTCCACGCCGTACAAACTCACGAGCCGTGAGTTTCATCCCGAGGATACGGTCGTACGCGTCGGCGAGGAGAGCCTGGTCGGGGGACTGGATATTGCCGTGATGGCCGGCCCCTGCGCGGTTGAGAGTGAAGAACAGATAGAGGCCTGCGCCGGGTTCGCGGCCGACTGCGGCGCCAAGATTCTCCGGGGAGGCGCTTTTAAGCCGCGTTCTTCCCCCTATTCCTACCAGGGATTGGGCTTGGAAGGATTAAAGCTGCTTCGAAAAGCGGCGGATCGTCATGGCATGGCGGTTGTGACGGAAGTCATGACGATCGACCAGATCGATCTGGTGTCCGAGTACGCCGATCTTTTGCAGGTGGGCGCCCGCAATATGCAGAACTATCCGCTTCTCACCGCCCTCGGTCATAAGGAAAAACCGGTATTATTGAAACGGGGCATGTCGGCCACGATCCAGGAATGGTTGATGAGCGCGGAGTATATTCTTACGGAAGGCAATCCGGATGTGGTTCTTTGCGAGCGCGGTATAAGAACGTTTGAAACAGCCACACGAAATACCCTGGATCTTTCAGCCGTTCCGGTGATAAAGCATTTGTCCCACCTTCCTGTCATTGTCGATCCCAGCCATGGTGTGGGTAGCCGGAGGTTTGTGGCATCCATGGCGCGGGCGGCAGTGGCGGCCGGAGCCGACGGCATCATGATCGAGATCCACCCCCGCCCGGAAGAAGCGCTGTCGGACGGTCCGCAGTCATTGAATTTTGAAGAGTTCGGACTTTTGATGAACCGATGCCGGATTATCGCCACGACAATCGGGCGTCAGCTCGGGAAGGCCGGATAAGATGATACGTATTAAAAATATGATGGTCACGATTATCGGATGCGGTCTCGTAGGAGGATCGATCGCCCTGGCATTGAAAAGGCGCCGGCAGGACTGTACGGTTACCTGCATCGATCTGGCTGAACGCCTTCCGGCAATTCAGGAAGCGGGTGTCGCCGACCGGGTTGGTACAATGGAAGACCTGGAGACCTGTTTGCCCGAAAGCTCCATTGTCATCCTGGCCACGCCGGTACAGATGATTCCGGATACTCTCGATACGATACGCCCTTATTTGAAAGATGGCACGATCGTTACGGATGTCGGGAGCACAAAGAAGAACATTATGAAAGAAGCGCGGAAGCGGCTTCCCCCGGGAGTTCACTTTATCGGCGGCCATCCAATGGCGGGTTCGGAACGTTCCGGCGTCGAAGCTTCGGATCCGCTTCTGTTTCTGGACCGGGTATATGTCCTCTGCCCTTATCCGGATACGCCTCCTGAAGCGTTGCTGGTATTGATGGAACTGGCCGAAAGCCTTCAGGCGTTGCCCGTTACCATCGATCCTGACGAACATGACGCCATCATGGCAATGATCAGCCATCTGCCCCATATACTCTCGGTCGCCCTGATGCATGCCGCCCTGTCCGGAGATGCCGAGCATGACATGCTGGATAAAATCGCCGGGCGCGGGTTTCTGGATCTGACCCGTCTTTCGGCCTCGGACTATAAAATCTGGAAGGGGATTCTGGAAACCAACCGGGACGGGATCGCCCGGGCGCTCGGCCGGTTTAATGAAAGTCTTTCATTAATAAGCGGTTTGATTTCGGACCAGAAAGCGGTTCTTGCCTGGGAACAGGCCGCAAGCCGGCGTCGAAAGATGGGGCCCGGGAGTCTGCCGAAGCCCCGAAAACAGGATCTGCGCGGCATGATCGATCAGTACGACCGGCAGATTTTATCGGCCCTGGCACGCCGGATCGAAACAGCTCGACGCATCGGGAAAATCAAGACGCATCAGTCGACGCCGCCTAAGGACCCGGACCGTGAAAAAGGAATGCTGAAACAGAGAGCGGAATGGGGAAAATCCCTGAACCTGCCCGACGACTTTATCGATGAACTCTTTGCGGTCATCCTCAAGCACAGTACGCGAATTCAGGAGCAGTTAGAGAATCCGTCATTCTGAACGTTCTAACGTTCAACATGCAACGTGCAACGCACGATGTGTAACGATTATTAAGTTTTAAAATCTGAAAGCATAGTTCAGCTTGACCCGGAAGCGCGTCTGGGCGGACTCGAACCGGTCTAATTCGTTTTCCTGCCAGTTATGGTTCAGTACGATAAATATCTCCCTGCCGGGAGTGAAAATCCAGCGCAGCCGGCTCTGCAGACCGATATCGGCGCTCTCGGTATCGTACTGGACAAAATTGGCCAGTGTGATGAAGGGTGTAAAAGAATAATCCAACCGGTAAATTACCAGACTTGTATTGAAGTCCCCTTCGGGCAGACGAATCCAGTTCTGTTCCCAGCTGAACGAGGTGGTCAGATGACGGTTTTTTCTCCAGGCAACTTCTCCCCCAAATTCGTAACGTGTTCCGGAGTAGAAAGAACCGGTCCCGAAATCGGCATGAAACGAAAACGGTCTCCTCTCCGATGTGAAGAAAAAGAATTTGTGGGCGTCGAACGTATACGTGCCCGTAGGTAGAGTGACGTCGTTTCTGAAGCTGATGGTCCAGGGCTCGAAGAGCTGTTCCTCGTTTCGTGTGTAGTCGTATCCGATCATGTCGCCGCTGTTCAGGTCCAGGCGGACAGGATTGATCCTGAGTTCCTTCGATTCCCATGACTGGTGTGCAATGTTGAAGTAGTCATTATAGGACACTTCAAATGCCAATTGGCGAATGCCCCAGGCCTCGGGACGGGGAGATACCTCCGCTGTAACGGATGAGATGCGAACTCCGGTACGCGGCACAAAACCCAGTGCAGGGTTATAGTTCTCGCCGATATGGATCCATTTATATTCAAATTCTACAAGGTCGTTCGGGTACGTGATCGTTCCGCCATATGCATTATTACGATTATCCAGACCGGTTGTCTCCGTCCTGGATCCGAACAGTACCAGGCTCAGGTTCTTTTTACGGTTCATGAAATTCGAAGTTGCAAGCTTGAAGTCCAAACCGGCCATTTGATTGCCGGTTAAACCGGTCGGGTCGCCGTTTGTGAACATCGCTCCTACATAGGACTGGCTCAGGAAATTGGCTTTGACCCGTCCGACAGAGAGGTTTTTGCTTGCAACGGCATACCCATCCGGATTTTCCGATGCGTCGAGCCTGCCCGTTTGAACATCCAGCAGTCCTATATCGAATCTGCCGATTTTGCCGGTCAATTTCTGCCCTACCCGAAGTGGGGCTTCCGTTTTGTTTACAAGCCCGATACGCCGGGAGAAGAAGGGGATGAGATCCCCTCCCATATTCATGTCGGGCGGGCCCATAGGTTCCGATTTGGCAAATTCGAAGGTCCCGGCGTCTTCAAGGAAGAAGGAGCGCTTTTCAGGGAAAAAGAGAGGGAATCGAGTCAAATTTACCTGGCGCGCGTCGACTTCGGTTTCCGCGAAGTCGGTATTGATGGTCGTGCTGGAAACCAGGTTGGATGTGATGCGATAGAATATATCGACGCCGCCGTCGTATTCGGCTTTCCAAAGGTCCGGCTGGTAGATGTCCCGGGTAAATCCGGTAATCCCGTAAGTCTTGATATCCAGCCCTACGCCCTGAGAGATATCTTTCATTCCCGTGATTTGACCCGCCCTGACGACATGGTGCATCTGGACATCAAGTGACGGTGAGACCCATCGGGATCCTTCCCTGTTTCGGGCCAGGTAACGGGAGATGTTGAAGCCCCATTCGGAAATATTCGGGTTGAATCCGATTGTTTTGAAAGGGATTTCAAACTCCGCCGACCAGCCCTTATTGTCTATTCGGGTGCGGACATTCCAGATGCCGTCCCATTCCAGGGAGGCGAATTGATTTTCGGATATCCTGCCGTCGACAATGGCCCCCGCGGGATTGGTGGAAAAAAAATAGGCATTCCGGTGATCGTGATAGGTGTCGAGGACGATTTCGATATTGTCGTTTTCCATCAGCATGGCATCCCGTTTCATGGCTGTTGCCACAATTTTCCCGGGATTGCCGTCATGGCACTGCACGGCGATATAGAGAGCGTCTTTTGTATAGGCGAGCCAGACTTTCGTTTTTTCCGTCGGTTCTTCACCCGAGTACGGTTCCACTTGTGTCAGGTTGTCGATGCTGGGTTCTTCCTGCCAGGCGGGTTCGTCCAGTATTCCGTCAACTTCGATATCTCCGGAAAGGATCCGTATGGGGACTTCATTCGTTTCTTCCGCCTGTAGCGGAATTCCAATAATAGTGCTTAAGAGGACGGGAATTAAAAAAAGCCGCAGGAACCGGATAGATGGATATAGGGAATATTTATTCATTTTAACAAACACACTCCTGAACCGATATGTATGGGATTTATTAAAACAATGGATCGATGTTTCGCAAAACCATCATGGGGCTTTTACTCAATGACTTTTCGAGACTTTAAAGAGAGATTCGAACTCTGGTGATGTGCGATTCCGGATTTAAAGTCTCGAGAATGAAATGAGCGAATATTCCGGACCCGCATAACGCTATGTGTGCCGGCCCCTCGTTTCACTCATTCGATCTGCGGGAATATCAGGAGGTTTCTTGCGGATTTGCAGAATTATTCACTCCTCTTCCACGCGAATTATAATACGTGATTTTTACGGAATGCTACACCTGCTAGTGAAATAACTGAGAAAAAATCAAAACTTTATACAGGATCGAAATGGAAATGAATTTCATAGAAGCCATATGGCTAATATTATGAACTAATTAACGATGTGTAAAATTTTTGTGCAATGCGGGCTGTAGAGGGAGCCTGCCCGGATTATCGGCCGTTCCCTGAATTTATAAATTCTCCGGCATGGATGCAGCGGCAAAAAAACCTCAAGCAGAGCAGTGTCAGGCGGAAACGGAAATGAAAGTTCCCTTGGTTTCTTCAAAAAGTACGGCAATAAATGAAATACCGATTGTATGGGCTGTCTTTCCCTTTTCAACCTTCTGCTGCTGATTGGTAACGACGCCGCATGCTTTGAGCAGGGGGGCGGTAATTTTCAAAACCGTTCCGGTAGGGAGTTTTTCCGAACAGAGAAAGCGCATACCCTTCGGGGAGAGATCGATCATTGTCCCGTTTTTTGGAGTTTCAGGCCACGAATAGGAATAGACGATGCGGTCGTTCTTCTTCATGCGCGCAATAGTGCGGCGCCTTTCGCGATCCAGGTTAGGCTGCTGGAAAAACGGCAGCGGCACACTGCAGACAGGGCAGATTTTGCCTGCCCGGGCTTTGGGCGTAAGGGGCTTTTTACAAAAAGGGCAAATTGCGGCATCTGAAGAGGTGGAATCTGAATCAGACGCAGAGGGGGTCCTGTTGAACCGGGTTGCCTGAATTTTTTTGTCGTAGGCGGCCCTGCGTTCGGGATCGCTCAATGTCTTGTACGCTTCGTTCACAATAGAAGCGTCGGAAGTGGACCCTCCCAGGTCCGGATGAATCTTTAACTCGCGCATTAGTGTGCGGTAGCTGGCCTGAATGATTTCCGCCGGCGCGTCGGGTTGGACCTTTAAAATACGGTAGTAATTTCTTCTGTTCTTCATAATATTTATGGGTTTCCAATCTGCGTATTTTATGTCGAGAGGCCTTCATAGTCACTTGGATTCTGCAGTTAATGTTGGATATTCAGTTGATTTTAGGACGCATAGGCGGGTTAACACTGCATGATTTTTCGGGGAGTTCTTGGTCCTGTGGTGTCTTCAGGTTATATTGAAACCGCTTTCTTTACTGTGCGGGTCGGCATGAATGTTTGATCGGTAGTCCGGCTAAATTATAGGGATCGATCCCGGAAGCGTTTACAGCGGGACCATGTTCCTGCGAGAATGCATTCAAGCGGGAGGAGGTGTTATGGAGAAACGTAAATTAGGCCGGCAAGTGCAAGTATCCGCCATAGGTTTGGGCTGTATGGGCATGTCGGAGTTCTACAGTCCCGCCGATGATACGGAATCCATAGCGACTATGCATCGCGCCATCGATCTCGGAATCGATTTTCTGGATACGGCAGATATTTATGGCCTTGGGCGCAATGAGGAGTTGGTCGGGCGTGCTGTCGCCGACCGGCGCGGCAAGGTTTTTCTGGCTACGAAATTCGGCAATGTCCGAAATTCAGAAGGCGAGTTTGTGGGCGTCAACGGTCGCCCCGAATATGTACGGAAAGCATGTGATGCGAGCCTGAAGCGGCTGGGGATGGAAACCATCGATCTTTATTACCAGCATCGGGTGGATCCGGATACGCCGATTGAGGATACGGTGGGAGCCATGGCGGAGCTTGTGAGCGCCGGGAAAGTTCGCTACCTGGGATTGTCCGAAGCCGCTCCGGACACTATCCGCCGGGCCTGCGCCGTCCATCCGATTCTGGCCCTGCAGACGGAGTATTCGCTCTGGAGCCGCGATCCCGAGATAGGGATCCTGAATGCCTGCAAGGAGCTGGATGTAGGTTTCGTAGCCTACAGCCCCCTGGGGCGCGGTTTCCTGACGGGGCGGTTTAAGAAGAATGAAGATTTGTCTCCGGATGACTGGAGGCGCCGCCATCCGCGATTTATGGGGGATAATTTTCAGCACAATCTGCACCTGGTCGAGGCTGTCCGGTATATGGCGGAAGAAAAAAGTTGCACGCCGGCACAGCTGGCCCTTGCCTGGGTTCTGGCCCAGAGAGAGGATGTCGTGCCGATCCCGGGAACCGTCAGCATCCGGCACCTTGAGGAAAACCTGGAGGCATGCCGGATTCATTTCACCCCGACCGAATTGCGCCGCCTGGAGGAAGCGTTCCCGCTGGGAGCCGCATCGGGGGACCGCTATAATGCCCAGGGTATGCTGGCCGTAAATATTTAAAGGGAGTGCAGTCATTTCCATCGATAGAAAAGAAACCAAAGGTGTAAAAATCCTGCTTGGCGATCCCAGGAAAGCGATAATCAAGCTGTCGATCCCGATGGTCGTAGCCATGTCTTTCCAAACCCTTTATAACCTGGCGGATGCCATTTGGGTTTCGGGGAGGGGGCCGGATTCCCTTTCGGCCGTAGGCTTCACTTTCCCGTTTTTCTTCCTGGCAATGGCGCTGGCGAACGGTATCGGTATTGGGGGCGGTGCGGCAATTTCCCGCCGGATCGGAGCCGACGACCGGATCGGGGCCGACAAAGTGGCCGCCCACAGCATTATCTCCAGCCTGATCCTTGGAGGGATCACCTGCATCGTTATGCTGCTCCTGCTCCCCTATGCGATGGAATTCATGGGAGCGACCGAAAGCGCGCTGCAGCTTTCCATAGCCTATTCGAGGATCATTTTCCTGGGGAGCCTTTTTCTTTTCTTCAATGCCAGTGCGGTATCCATATTGAGAAGCGAAGGGGATGCAAAACGGGCCATGGTTGCGATGGCGGTTGGAGGCGTCGTCAATATCATTCTCGACCCGATCTTTATTTATGTTCTGGAAATGGGTGTAAGCGGGGCCGCAATTGCGACCCTTCTTTCCATGTTCCTGACGACGTTGCTTACCTTTTACTGGCTATTTATACAGAAGAAGACATTTGTGATCTTCCGTTTCAAGGGATTTCGCTTTGACGGCCATATTCTTTACGATATCGGCAGAGTAGGCCTTCCCGCGACCGTTTCGCAGATGTCCATGTCTTTGATGGCCTTTCTGCTGACGACAATCATCGCAACGGTCGGGGGGACGATCGGCGTCGCGGTGTATACAAGCGGCTGGCGGATCGTGTCCATTGCAACGCTGCCGATGCTTGGGGTGGCCAGCGCCGTGACTGCCGTAACGGGGGCCGCATACGGGGCATCGGAGTTCAGGAAAGCCAGGACAGCCTACTTTTACGCTCTCAGGACCGGCGTTTCGATAGAACTGGTGCTTGCCGTGATTGTTGTCGTTTTCGCCCCGCAGATTACCTGGATTTTTACCTGGTCCGAGGAGTCTCAGATGCTCGTCCCGGAACTGGAGAAATTCCTTCGTATCGCCTGGGTGCTTCTTCCGACGACACCCTTCGGGATGCTCTCGTCGGGACTGTTCCAGGGTACGGGCAAGGGCATTTTCGCGTTGACGGCAACGCTGATCCGGACAATCGTATTTACCGTGCCGTTTGCATGGATACTCGGCGTTTATCTCGACTGGGGATTGAATGGAGTGTGGATCGGTATTGCCGCGGCCGGACTTGCATATATTCCGGTCGTCTTCGGCTGGGCATGCCGGTACCTGAAAGGCCTTATGCGAATGGAATCCGTCGATGCCAAGCTCGAAGGATCCACTCCAGCATAAATGCGGGTCAGGCCTTTGTGCTGCATTTTCAATGCCGATATCCGGGAACAGAGAGATTGAAGAAATGGAGAAGGAAGCCGGAAGAATCAGTAAGAAGCCTGGACCCTGTCGAATCCTGGTTGTGGATGACGAGGAGACGGCTCTGAAGCGCATGAAGAGCCTTATGGAGAAAAAGGGATTCGAGATCCGCACAGCTGCCACCGGGGAGCATGCCCTTGATTTATTGAAAGCATTGAAATTCGACCTGGTGCTCACCGACCTGGTCCTGGGCGGTGTCGACGGCCTTGCCGTGCTGGCCTATTCCAAAAAGGTATCCCCGGATACGGAAGTCGTGATTATTACCGGCTATGCTTCCGTGGATAGCGCCATCCAGGCAACCAGAAAGGGTGCTTTTCATTACCTGCAGAAGCCGATCCGGTCCGATGAACTGTATCATATCGTCGAACAGGCCCTGGAAAAACGGCGTTTGAAAACGCGGATTCGGGAGTTGGAGCACGAAAGCGCATCCGATTTTCCGGATATTATTGGAAATTCTCCTAAGATACAGGCCATAAAATCCACCATAGAAAGAATGGAACAGTCGGAAGCGAATGTGCTTATTGTCGGGGAATCCGGTACCGGCAAGGAACTTATCGCCCGGGCAATTCACAATCACAGCAAGAGAAGAACGGAGCGATTCCTGGCTTTTAACTGCGCCTCCTTTGCGGATGAGCTCCTGGCCAATGAACTGTTCGGGCATGAAAAGGACGCGTACACCGGAGCTTCAAAAACCACCCCGGGACTTTTGGAGAGCGCGGACGGAGGAACTGTTTTTTTTGATGAGGTCGGGGATATGTCCCCTACCATGCAGGCTAAAATTCTTCGTGTCGTCCAGGAGAAGGAGCTGTTCCGCGTAGGGAGTTCCCGGCCTATCCCGGTGGATATCCGAATTCTTTCCGCGACGAATAAAGACCTTAAGAAATTAGTTGAAGCCGGGATTTTTCGCCAGGATCTTTACTTCCGATTGAATGTCATCGCCATCAAACTCCCGACACTCGAACAGAGAAAGGAAGATATCCCATTGCTGAGCATGTTTTGTCTTAAAAGAGCCGCCGGCCAGATGGGAAAACATTTCGATGGATTTTCCGAAGAAGCGATGGGGCTGCTGATGAACTACAGCTTCCCGGGGAATATACGGGAGCTTGAGAATATTGTGGAGCGGGCTGCGGCTCTCGCCCGGGAAAGTCGAATCGAATCCCGGGATCTGCCTTCCGACCTGCGGGCTTTTGAAACTGTGGCCTTTCGTAAAGAAAAAGGGACGATGAAAACTCTGTCGGAAATCGAAAAAGACTATATCCAATGGATTCTTGCCCGTGTGGGACATAATAAAACACAGGCGGCCAGAATTCTGGGAATCGATCGCGTCTCGTTGTATCGAAAATTGAAGCAACAGGAATTTGATGAATAAATGTAACAAAATGCAACGGTATCCGTTGCGTATTGTTACCCTCCCCACGGATGGCAAATGCTGCCTTTACACGGTTTTTTGCTTTTGATGTTGCATATTGCAACAGTCCCGCCTGAAGCAGAATTACATTAAATACTTCTATCCTTTAGACATATCCCATTATCACTTTCTGGTCCCCTAATTGCCTTAATTTAAGCGATCAACCCATGGTTCGCGGTACATAATCGGGGTCGGGATCCGGTGTCGGTATAGGAATCGCAAGAGCGCGAGATAGGGTTCGGGTACAGGAACTGGATGCCGTTTCCGAGGAACCGAATGAGTACTACACCGGTTAGAACGATCCCGATATCGATTCCGACTCCGACACCGATGGGAACCTGCCGCAGACGGATCGCCAACCACAGGCGACGGTTATAGCCACGCCTGAGCCTATGTTCGCTGCAGGGATGCGATGTGCCAGGAGCCGGAAATCCCGGGAGCAATTACCTTGATCCGCATTTCTCGAGAATCTTCGCGAGAAATCCGGGTTGACGGAGAAAGGCGATGACCAGGGAAAAGGAAATTCTGGTTCTCTTCGAGGACTGCAATATCCGTGAAGAAAGCGTTCGTTATTCCATTGAACTTGCCCGGCGTCTGGAAATGCCCATTTTACTTCTAATGCTGGCTACGGATGCATTGCGTGCATCCTGCTCGGAGGATGTGCTGGTTAAAGAATTGCTGGAACCGATCCAACAGGCACGGATAAAAGTATCGAAAGACATTCGGTATGGGAACAAAGCAACGGAACTCCTGAAGTATCTGGCGGTTCATTCCAGTTTGGCCGTTATCGTCTGGGGAAGCGACGAAAGGATGGTTGGGAAACTCGGCTCGGGAAAACCTCACCATTGGCTTAACAAGCTTACAGGGATGCTTCCCTGCTCCATCGTATCGCCGATACCGCGAACCAAAGACATAAAAGCAAATACCTGCAAACATACGGAAGGGTAGGCTCCTATGCAAATTATCTGCGTCTCCCGCGGCAGCTTTGGATACGGGAATGAATTAGCCGAAAAACTTGCCCAAAAACTGGGATGGGACTGTATCCCGCGTGAAACCCTGACGGACAGCGCGACGGATCAGGGAATTCCCGTCGGAAAGATTGAATCGGCTGTTCTCAAGCGCCACCCCATTACGGAAGGTCTGGCCATCCAGGTGGAAATGATGAAGGCCTTCATATCCGCGCAAATCTGCGAGCGCGCAATGGAAAAAAGTGTGATCTATCATGGAAGAACCGGACACCTGGTCTTGCCCGGTATCAGCCATGTTTTGAGGATTCGCGCCATTGCGAATGATGAAGAGCGCATCAATATGACCCTGCGGCGGATGCCGAGTCTCACACGGGAGAAAGCCAGGAAGTACAACGACCAGGTTGATGAAGATCGGCGTCGCTGGGTTCGAACTCTGTACAATGTCGACTGGGAAGATCCCTCCTTATACGATATTACAATCAATTCCTTGAATATGACTGTGGAGAATTCCGCATCCGCGTTGGTTTCCGTCGCCCAGCTTCCGGATTTCATGGAAACGCCTGCCTCACGGCAGGCCGTCCGGGATACGCTTCTGGCTTCCCGCTGCCGGCTGGCTATAGGAAGGGACGATCGGACCCGGGATGTCAGCGTTACGGTGAAGGCGGATCATGGAAATGTCGCCGTGACGTATCTGCCCCGCCAGGCGAAACAGGCCGCCGTTATTCCGGAGGTGCTGAGCAGGATTGAAGACATTCAATCCATAGTCTGTACGGTTGCGACAACGAATATCCTTTACATCCAGGAAAACTTTGATCCCGACGCGCCTTCGCTGGAACAGGTGATCCAGGTGGCGGAGAAATGGAACGCTTCCGTCGAACTGATCCGTTTGCTTGAAGGTGTTGAAGCAGCACGGGTAGAAGCCCGGTCTCCGATAGTAGAGACTTCGTATCGAGCCGCGAATGGAGGCATTTTGGATGATACTTCAACGGCGTTGTCCCATGAGGACGATGCCGAGGGAGTTGCTGAAACTTTTGACAAACTCATCCAGGTAGGGCGGGCGAATACCGTCAGAACGATTGCCGGGGGAACCCAGGGACTCCTTTCCGGCTTGAACCGGGCGGAAAAAAACAGCCTGGTTGTAGTTGGAGACGTGTTCCTCTCCAGAGGAGCGTCGGTGCAGAAGCGTATGAGACGGGACCTCATCAGTTTTCTTGCCGATCATCTTAAAGTTCCAATCATCAGTACCGAGGATCTCAAGAGTCATTATCTTTTCGGCCCGAAACAGTGGCTCCATATGGCGCTGTATGCTGTAGCCACTATTGTTGTTTATCTGGCGGTTTTCAATAACCAGGAGGCCATTCTTGAATTTTTAACGAAGCCCGGTACCGGGCACCGGGTGCTGTCCGCGGCTCTCGTTGCCCTTTTTGTTCCAATGACGGCCTGGGCCTATGGAAGTTTTACCCGCTACGTGCTGAAACTCATAAAACTGGAGTAGCTGAAAAATACAAAATTTAGAGCAAAACGGTATTGGCTGATATTGAGGGGAATAAAAACAACATGAATGAAATATTCGGGAATCAATTTATTGAGTTGACCTGGTCCATAGCTCTCCAGGTTACATTCCTTGGATTTATCGGGGGGATGTTGAGCGGATTCATCGGATCCGGCGGCGCTTTTTTCATGACTCCCGGGATGATGAACCTCGGGGTGCTTGGGAATGTAGCCGTTGCCAGCAATATTACCCACAAGTTCGGGAAAGCTCTTATCGGTTCGAGAAAACATGCGGAACTGGGTAATGTCGACAAGAAGCTGTCCATTTTTATGCTTATCACGGCTGCCATAGGAATCAGGCTTGCCGTCTGGCTTATGAAGCTCGTGTCGGGAGGAGGCGACGGCCATGAGAGCGGGGTCGGTGCCGACCTGTATATCAGCATCGTATTTGTCGTGGTGCTTTCGATGGTATCCCTGTCGATGCTGAAGGATATTTTGAACACCCGTAAAGGAAACGGCAGCGGGCCCTCTACACGTATTGTGGATTTTCTGAGTAAGTTCAACCTTCACCCCATTATCCATTTCCAGGTGGCCGATGTTAAAGTATCCCTGTGGGTGGTCCTGATTTGCGGACTGGCGACCGGGTACCTGGCCGGGACAATCGGTGTCGGCGGTTTCATCGGTGTCCCGGCCATGATCTATGTTTTTGGAGTTTCCGCCTCGGTCGCGGCGGGAAGTGAACTGTTTCTCGCGCAGTTCATGGGGGCATTCGGTGCGTTGAGTTATGCGTTTGAGGGCATGGTGGATATTCGCCTTGTTCTGCTGCTCTTTTCCGGTTCCCTGTTCGGGATCTACATCGGAGCTTACGGCACAAAAGTAGTAAAAGAGATCATCATTCGCATGGTAACGGCCGTGATTATCCTCTTGTGCGTATTCAGCAGGATCGTCAACATTCCCAGATATCTCCAGCAGCTCGGGTATCTTGATATCGACCCCGCGTATAATAACTATTTCGATTTGGCAAGCAAAATACTGTTGTATGCCAGCGGGATAACGGGCGGCGCCCTGATACTGATCTATGTGTTAAAAGCCTATTTCCAGCGCAGGAAGATACAGACCAGCCTGACAACGGGCGTTTCTTCCAAACAAACCGGGCCGATACCCGAGTCTTCCGTTTGAAAAGAAGGGCGGGATTCTTATGGCAGGTATTCTTGAAAAGATTAGCGGCAATGTTCGAATCCGGAATGCGCGGACGGACCTTCACCTGGAATTCCTGCGATTCCGTAAATTTCTTGAGAATATGAAGGAAATTATAAGCATCAACGAGGATGGCAAGGACAAGCTTCAAGAGGAATATATTTTCGACGGACATTATGTTCTGTCATTGCTCGACGGTGTTGTCGAAAACGCCGCCTTGATGGCCTTCAATGCCTCTGTTCTGGCGCCATCCGCCCGCCGGGAAATTTTTCGTCGGTCGGACGACTGCAGGAAGTTTGCGCAGGAAGAGTTTCTGGAATCCCCCGACTTACGGATGGAAAAATTTCCTCTTGCCTCGGCGTTCCGGGATAAGGATCCGGAGACGCTGCTCCTGTCGGCAGTACTCAATTGGTTTACGGGTCCTCTGGCCGGTGACCAGCCCGCCGTCATGGATTTTATTCGATACGTATCCGATGCGGTAATCGGCAATTGCAGGAAAGACGCCCTGGTTGAAAAAATAACTCCATTCGTCGGAAAGGTGAAGTTAAGCGAGGATAGTTACCTCCGAACCGTCGATATAAACGAGACTTCCCCGGCAAGGAACAAGGGCTTCGTTTCTCTCGGCGAAATTTCATGCCGACCTTTCGGCCTGATGGTTTTAGGATTCATGGAAAGGACCGTTCCGGGGGGATTTTCTGCGCAGGAGCCGGAAGTTGATCGCTTGATGATCTTCGATGAAGAAGAGCTCAGTCTGCGATTGCGCTGCGATAGCTGTAAAATCCATCTTGAAGCGTCGTTTTCCGGAGACGCTGCATCCGATTTTATTTTTTTATATTCCCGGAAACCCTTCGATTTGAGGCGTGAACTTCCCCGGGGATTTTGGGTGGAAGAAACCGGGCAGGGGACTCTGGCCTGGATTTACGATATTCCAACCGACAATCTTGAAAAGATGCTTGTGCAACTAGGATCGGTTCTGCTTTGTTGAGCCCGGATGTGTGTCGGTGTATAGCCCGCATTTCCCGCTACGAAGCCTCGTGGAAAATGCGGGACAGATAAGGAAAAATCCTATGAAGAGAAACTTACGCATCATGGTTATCGACGATGAAAATATCGTCGGTAAAAGACTGAAACCGGCCCTGGAGAAAGAAGGCGATATTGTCGAGACCTTTACGGATGCAAGGAACGCGCTGGAACGTTTCAGCGAACAACAGTTCGATATCGTTGTGTCCGATATCCGGATGGATGATATTGACGGGCTTGAGGTGCTCGAACAGGTGCTGGCGCGTTCCGAAAAAACCAAGGTCATCATCATTACCGGGTACGCCACCGTTGAAGTCGCACAGGAGGCTTTGGTCAAGGGAGCTTTCGATTTTATTGCCAAGCCTTTCAAGCCAAACGACCTTCGAACAATAATTGAAAAGGCCGCGAAAGAACTGGGCAGGTAAAATCCAGGGAAAGGGGGCGGACTCATGGTCGGGAACCTGAAGGCCGGAGACGACGACTATAATTGGAATTTCAGGTATCGCTATGAGACTCTGCGGGCGATCCTCAATCGGAACGGCCGGGCTCTGCAGATTCTTTCCGATCTGGAGGCCGATCTCAATCACCTTGCCTTTTCCGATCTCCAGGTGCACCGCTCGGTCAGACGCTTGTTCAATGAAACCTATCTGATGGCCCAGGAGCTCGATATTCTGAGCCATCGACGGTATTCCGTGTTGTTCCGGGTGCTCGATAAGATCCGGCTGGAGGCGGAGGAGGCGCAGCGTGATTATCCTGAACGAAAGGAACGCCCTGTGGCCGTTCGTTTGGATGATGAGGATTCGCTGGATCCGGAGCTGGTTGGTGGAAAAGCGGCCGGTCTTTCTTCCCTGTTTCATAATTTCCCCGGTCAGGTGCCGAGGGGTTTCATCCTTACCACCCGCGCATATGATCGGTTCCTGAAACAAGGGAAACTCTTCGAACAGATACGACTGTTGCTGAAGAACCTTGAGTTCACATCGGATAGAGACCGTTTCCGCAGCAGGACTGAGGCGATCCGGGAAGCGATAATTTCCGCGGAACTGCCGGCATCCTTTCAGGAGGCAATCCGGCTGCATACGGCCGGTTGCGGCGCGGCGGACACATCTTTGTGGGCTGTTCGATCCAGTGCCGTCAGCGAAAACGGAAGGTTTTCTTTTGCAGGTCAGTTCGACAGTATTTTAAATGTTCCTCTGGAGAATCTTCCGCATGCCTATAAGGAAGTGCTGGCCGGCAAGTTCACCGAACGTGCGATCCAATACAGGGTGCATTGCGGTTTCCGGGAAGCGGATACTCCAATGGCGGTCCTGTTCATGCCGATGGTTCATCCGCAGGCAGCCGGCGTCCTGTATACGGCCGATCCCGTGAAGCCGGATTCCGATACTATTGTAATCCATTGCGTGAAAGGTCTGGGCGAAACAGTGGTTAAAGGCATCGGCGTACCGGACAATATTACACTTTCACGGAAGGCACGGCCGGAAATCCTGCGCATGCACTCTTCAGAGACTCCTGTAGAGAATCTTGAGTATCTGTCGCAGGAAAAAATACAGGAAATCGGAGCAACAGCGTGGAAAGCCGCGATTGCTTTCGGCTATGACCTGGACATTGAGTGGGCCGTGGATAAGGAGGGGCGAGTCTGGTTGCTCCAGGCACGCAGGGTGCTGCTTTCCAGCCCGGGAAAAATCAGGGAGGTGAAATCCAAGAAGGGCGAATTGTTTATTACCAAAGGCACTTCTATTTTCCCGGGCCGGGCTGAAGGCCCGGTTGCGGTACGTTCCACGGACAGGCTGGATTCCATCCCTAAAGGATCCGTTCTGGTGGTTGGGCAGCCGACGCCGGAACTGTCGCCCCTGCTTCCTAATGCGGCAGCGGTTATCGCCGCCGAAGGAAGCCCGGTGGGGCACCTGGCGACGCTTCTCCGGGAATTTGCCGTCCCATCCGTATTCCAGGCCGGCGACAGAATCTTGGACCTTCATGAGGGCAGCATTATAAGTGTCGATGCCTCCATGCGGAATATCTATCGGGGATCCCGATGGCCCGGGATGAAAGAACGCGTCCTGTCAAGACTGGCGTCCGCAGGAAATCGTAAAGAAACGGGACCGCTCTTCCATTCGGTCCTGTCCCTGAACCTGGACGATCCTTTTGGGCCGGGCTTCAAGCCCGAGGGATGCCGTTCGGTTCATGATATCATCCGGTTCATACACGAGATGGCCGTACGATCCATGTTCCGGTTCGGCGATGAACACTCGGGATTCCTGAACCGGAAAACACGGCGACTTGAAACTGAAATTCCCATGCCGATTTACGTATTGGCTCTGGAGCAGGAACTGCCTTCCGGCGAGAAGGCTGTTGAACCGGGATTTATTTCAAGTACGCCATTTAAAGCCTTCTGGAAAGGGTTCTCAGACAGCCGGCTTGCCTGGCCGGACCGTTGGGGACGGGCTCATTATGCGATTTCCAAGGATCTTCAGGACCAGGTATTCGGTGGGGCGAAAGGACCCCGTCGGAGAAATGATCCCAATTATTTGATATACGCCGGGGATTATATGAACTTCAATGCCCGTTTCGCCTATCACTATGCCATGGTTGATTCGCTCCTTGGGACGGGAGATCGGAACAACTACATCCAGCTTCGATTTCACAGCGGCGGCGGAAGTGATGAAAAGCGAAAACGCCGGGCAGGCTTTCTCGAAAGAGTTTTGAGAGAGTGCCGATTCGGTGTGACTCAGGAAGGCGATCTGATTACGGCATGGTTCCGCAATTATCCCTCGCAGGATACCGGGAAGGCCCTTCAGATGCTCGGCCGGCTTTTGGTCTGTTCGCGGCAATTGGATATGTTGATGCATTTGGACAGTGACGTTAAAATGTTCGCAGATAATTTTCTGGCCGGGAAGTTTCAAGCGTTTTTATAGAAATTAATTTGGCCGTAAGAGGACTCATGCAGTCGATGTACTACAATCGCAGGTCGTTGGCGAGGAGCGGCTTCTAATGAACATAACGTCCGGAGAGGCTCCCATTCAGACCGATGACCCGCAATTTTCCCATCATGGCCTGGGCGAAGAATATGTAGAGGATATCGCGCTCAAGTCCCGCCCGATCATCAGCATCCGATTCAGGCTCTTCCTTGCTTTTCTGGTGATCTTTGCATTTTCCATGATTGTGGCTTTGTGGTCCATTTACGCGCTTTCGGAGATCCAGGTAAAAATCCGTTTCCTGGAGGCGGCAGGCAACTACCTGACCGAAATACAACAGGCCCGCCGCTTTGAAAAGAATTTCCTTCTTTACGGGACCAACCTGGAAGATTCCCTGGAACACCTCCGGACCGCTGAAAGTATTCTTCAAAAAAATAAGGATACTATTGAAAAAATCCTGGGACGCAATTCCATTCAGGGGATGTCCCTTCAGTTGAATAACTACCATAAAGTATTGGAGAAGGTCGGTGAAGCCGGCGACACGGAGGAACGAAACCGGTATGAGCCGGAACTGCGGGAGTATGGCGGGCAACTGGTTTCCGACGCCACTAATTTCGTTGTGAAGGAACGCGAAGCGGTGGAAGATGCGCTCTCGCTTTCCCGCCGCGTTCCCTTCTACTTCCTGGGAATCCTGATGGTGTTGATTATTGTCATCACATCGTTCCTGGTGAAGAACATATTGTCGACACTGAATCGCTTTCTGGAATACACCAATCGGATCGGGGAAGGGGACTTTTCCCCCATATTGCCGAAGAGGAAGTACCGCGACGAATTTTCCCAGCTCGGACTTGCCTTCAACCATATGATCCGTGAATTGGACAAGCGCCATAAGATCCTGATCGAGTCCCACAAGCTGAGAGCCGTAGGGACGCTGGTTGCCGGTGTTGCCCACGAACTGAACAATCCTTTGAATAACACCATGTTGACGGCAGGTCTTCTCGAGGAGGATTTCGAACGGCTGCCGGATGAAGAAAAGCTGGATATGGTTCAGGACATTATCAAGGAAACGGAAAGATCGAAGGTTATTGTTCGGAACCTGCTCGATTTTGCCAGGGCGAGCGATTACAAGATTATCGCCATGGACCTGGAGAATCTCCTGGAAGGCTCCATACGCCTTGTTCACAACCGGGTTAAATTGGCGAAGATTGAACTGCAGATGAAATTGACTCCCGATTTGCCTCCCGTTCACGGCGATGAACAGGCATTGCAGCAGGTGTTTATAAACCTCATACTCAACGCGGTAGACGCTCTACCCCCCAGAGGCAAAATTACCGTTACCGATTCGAAAAGCAGTCAGGCGGGATTTATTGAAATTAAAGTATCCGACAACGGGCCGGGCATACCGGAGCATATACTGCCCCGCATCTTCGATCCATTCTTTACGACGAAGGTTAAAGAAAAGGGAACGGGCCTGGGGCTGTCGGTTTCTCAGGGATTCGTCCGTCGCCTGGGCGGGAACATTACCGTGGAGAGCCGTGTCGGCGGCGGAACGACCTTCACGGTGCTTCTGCCTACAACCGAGGTGCCTTCTTCCGTCTCCGCCGCCCCGAGCCCGTAGAGTTCGAACCCCGCGCTCCCGCATTTTCCGCAAGATTGGTTGCACCTTAAATATAGATATTGATATATGTAATGAGTTATCTTTTACGGTGGCGGCAGGCGCGTAACTGCTTGCATCCTCAACTTCGGATTCATTATAGAAATATGAAAATCGGTTATCGCGCAGGAAATTATTGGAGGAGATATGTTTCGAGTCATTGCCGCTGTCGCCTTTCTGTGCTGCACCTTTTCTATAAAGTCCATGGCCGTAGAGGCGCCGGTAACAGGATCCATGTGCACCCGGGCGGATCTTCAGGAGAAGGTCGACAAATATCTTGATGCGCTGAAGCAAGGGGATACGTCCCGAATGCCCCTCGCCGCTGAGGCGAAGTATATCGAAAACCGAAAGGAAATCGCGTTCGGCGCGGGCGTCTGGATAAGTCCTCTGAAAATTGATTTTCATCGCAGCCTGCTTGATGTGCAGAACTGTGAAACCTTTACGGAGATCATCAGCGCAACCGGCAGTCACCAGTATGTTATCGGCACACGCCTGAAAATCGTCGACGATAAAATACAGGAGATCGAAGCGCTTGTTACGGACCGGGATGACTGGCTTTTCAACGCCGACAATTACCTGAAATACTCTTCGCAGGAGACGTGGGATATACTGCCCGTCGAGAAGCGAAGCGACCGTCAGACTTTGATTAAGGCTGCAAATGCCTACTTTGATGTGTTTAAAGACCCGGCGGGCGCCAACGAGGTGCCCTGGAATATTCCCTGTGCCCGGCTTGAAGGCGGCATATATACGAATCCCGACAATAAACCCGATGCTTCCTGCACTGGAGGCCCTCCGCTGGAAGGCAGCGTGGAAATCACCAACCGGCGTTTCGTTGTCGATCTTGATATGGGAACGGTAGTCGGGCTGGCGAATTTCGGGGACGAAAACGGTTGGCCCGATTCCCACATATTCCGTCTGGAAAACGGGAAGGTTCGATACGTTCACACACTGACCGTTTGTCCGGACGGCTGCGAACTTCCTTCTCCAAATGAAGGCCGGTGAGAAATGCGGGTTAAGACTCGCCGGGGAGTCCTGTCGGGATGGGCTCGCTGCACGTTTACATCGGGCTGTTAGGTGCGGGCTTCGCGATACCCCAGGACCATCATTGTAATGTCGTCGTGCTGGGGCACGTGAGCGGAAAAGGAGAGGACACTGTCCTGCAGACGGGACAGGATCTCTTCAGCGGTGGACAGAGCGTTTTTCTGCAGCAGGTCTACCACGCGGGGGAGTCCGAATTCCTCTTCATCGGCATTGAGAGCCTCAATAACGCCATCGGTAAATAGCACCAGGTGGTCATTCGGTTGCATTCTTACGGTTCCTGCTTCGTACTCCGCTTCGGCAAAAAGCCCAAGGACCATGCCTCCTGTCTGCAGTTCTTTCATGGAGCCGTTCCGGCTTAGGAGAAACGGTGGATTGTGTCCGGCATTGACATAGGTGCAATTGCCTTCAGGATCAATTATTCCGAAGAAAAACGTTACGAAGCGATTGCCCGTACCGCGTTGAACGAGATTGCGGTTGACATTACTTATAATGGAGTGAAGGGGAGCGCCAAGGAGATTTTGGGATGCGAACATTCCCTGAATCAGCGAGGCCAGAATCGCAGCAGGCATTCCTTTCCCGGCTACATCGCCGACCGCAAATCCAAAATGCCCGTTTTCCAGCTCAAAGTAATCAAAGTAATCCCCCCCAATCGAATAACAGGGCAGGCTCTGGCTGCATGCGCAGACAAAGTCAAGATTCTTATTGGGTTGTGGAAGCAACGCCTGTTGGATTTCACGGGCGGTGGCCAGTTGTTCATCAAACTTGCGTTTGTCCTGGGAATCTTTATAAAGCCGGGCGTTGTAAATCGCCATTGCGGCTTCCGAGGCGAGTGTTTCCAGGGCATCTATTCGCGTTTCCGACATTTTGGCGCCGATATTCGGACTGTCTACATAGAGAACTCCGATAGTTTCAGTGCGGGCGACTGTTGAAGTATTGAAGCTGTCACGCACAGTGAGGTAACGCAGGGGAACGCATGAAATGCTGCGTAAACCGAGCTGCCTTGTGAAATCGTGCCCCCCGCTTGTCTGCCCGAAATCAAGGTCCTTGATGATAACAGGCCGGCCGGTTTTGAAAACATCCTGCGGAACCCGTTTGCTTGTCTGGAAACACGATCCATCCAAAGGATGCTTGTTGTTGTCGCGGGCGCATCGGAAATTCAGATTTCCATCCTGTTCCTTGAGCATGATGAATCCGCGCTCTGCCCCCGTCAGTTCAATGGCGGTATCGACGACCAGGGCAAGGAGGTCGTCCAGTACGGCAATGGAGCTGAGAGCCCGGAAGGTTGCAAACAGTTTTCCGACCTCCTTGAATCCATAGAGCGACAATCCGACTTCCGCCTTGGGGTCCGAGAGACTCAGGAGGCTTTGCAGGAGGTCTCCTGAATGAAATGAAATGCTTGTCCCGTGGAGACCGCCAAGTTGAACTCTGTCGCCGTTGGTTAATGGGGCCCGCTGTATTCTGGTGCCGTTTAAAAAGGTGCCCATCTTGCTGTCGAGATCGTGCAGAAGATATTTCCCATCCTGGACCGACACCTCGGCGTGAAACCGGGAAACGCCCATCTGGCTTATAACCAGGTTATTTCCCGAACTTCTTCCCATGGTAAATCGGGGAGGCGTAATAGCAACCCTGTTTTCCTTTCCGGTTTCGTCAAGGTAAAAAAACCGCGCAGCTGTCGGTGCCGTCTGGTCTTTTTCTCGTGACGGAAGCCTGCCGGCGATGCGCTGAAGGCTGGTGCTCATTGAATCGGGTGTGAGGGGAAGAGATATTACGTCCGCCGCTCCGGCACGCCAGGTGTCGAGGATAAAATTTTCCGTAGGACTGTCACTGACAATAATTACAGGCAGGGAAGGATTTATCCCGGTTATCTCTCTTAGCCTTTCTAAGGCGTTGTCCTTCTCTATGGCTTTAAGATAGGTTATATCTATTGGCTGGGTCCTTATTTTTTCTTTAGCTTCTTCGATATTCACTGCGGTAATAACAGAGTGACCGGACCGTGATAATTGGGTCGAGACGGAATGGGCCTCTTTGGCGTTAATCCCAACCAGCATTATGGAATAGCTGTCGGTCATATTCCCCTGTCCCGGTCATTCGTTCATAATTCTTCAGGTATAACCGGATTCCTGACGTTTGATGATACTTGCCTCTTAATTCAGGCTATTGAAAGCTTGCAAGTGCAGCTTCTTCGTTTTCGAATGTTTCGAAAACAGTAAGCAGCTTTGCAATGGCAAGCAGCTGTTGTGTCTTGTTCGTCAGTTTGAGAAGCTTTAAATGGGCTTCGCGATTTGAAGCGCTGGCAAAGCTGCTCACCAGTTCCCCGATGCCTGAACTGTCGATATAGCTGATTTCGGCAAGGTTGAGAAGCAATTTTTTCGAACCGCCGTCCACAAGCTCCCGCACCGTAGTGCGAAGCGACATTGTTCCCTCGCCAAGCGTGATTTTTCCACGGCAGTCCAGTATTTTTACATCGCCAACCGTTCGTAAATCGATTTTCATGATAACCCTCCGCCTTTCCAAGGTGATTCTTATCAGAGATTATATAAGATGCGTGTTTCACTCCTGTATCTGCACTGATACGGGCAACAATTTCTCATCTGTTTAGAAATACAATAGGCAGGCATATTTTAGCCTAAATCCGCCGGATTGCCGCGAAATCTTTATGAGAAATGCGGCCGGGATCAGAACGCCGGCTTCGCCTTGAGCAAGCCAAGCTGCAGCAGCACGCCGGTAAAGTCGTAATTCCGAATCTCTCTTATAATCTTACCTTCGACCAGGAAATAAAGGGATATGCCGCGGATCTGCATACGTTTTCCTGTGGCCGGGAAACCGCAGAAATCACGATGCTGGGTTCCGGTTATCTTTATGAACTGGGCCACCCTGTCCCCGTCAATCAGTAGATGCTCGCAACTGAATTCCGTATCCGGGAATGTGGAAAACCATTCGACATAGCTTTTGCGGATAGCGGTCTCTCCCTTGAGATTTCCAAAGAGAGGGCTTTCGATCTCCCCGTCCGGTGTGTGGCTTGCTGTGAGCGCCTCGACATTATGGTCCTGCCAGGCTTTGTCTCTACCGGCGAAAAAATCGGAAAAATCTGAGCGAGTCATGGTCTACACCTCCTTCCCAGTATTCCATTCCTGCCGAACTGCGAGGTGATTGTGTCATGAGAAATAAGGCTTTCCCGCCACGGGCGTTCCGGTGGAAGACTGCACATTCCAATCCCGGAAAAGCCGATTCTATAAACGTACTGTATTTGAATAATACTGCTGTCAGGTAAAAAATGCCAGATTTAACCAAAAGCTGTCGGCTGCGCATTTCTCAAATAGTCCCTAATAGGCAGGAAGATCCCCCGGCTCTGCCGGGGAGGCAGTAAAAGTTAGACATTTACATAAATCGGGATCGGAGTCGGTATCGGGGTCGAAATCACAAACCAAAATCCGACGTGATATCGATTCCGATACCGAGCCCCGATGCGCGGAGCAAGCCAAAGCCACCTTCCAGGCGTGGTCGATTACAGGCCGAACGGCTGCAATTCTGTCGGAACAGGAAGCGGGAGTTGGGTTAACGCATGTATTCAGATCCAATGATAGCAAAAATAAATCGAATGGATTATTTATCTGTATAAATTATAGTAACAATGTGTATAAATCGAAAATATAAGATAAATACGATGTATAAAATATTTCTAAAATAATTAATATCAAGTATTTACATTGACTTATGGTGATATTTATTCCCAGGTAAATTATGTATAAAGCTATGAAAATCGATTTCGTCGGCATTCAGGCCGAATTGATAGATGAAATGGCTGGCCAGCCAGGCGGATACAATGGCCTGTAGATAGTTTTGGGGTACACGTTGGATGATTGTGTCAATGCCTACCATCTTTACGAGGGACGGAGGGCAATGATTTTCAATCACGGCCCTGAATATTCCGGCGTCCTTCCACAAATCGGACTCCCGGATGGAATCCGAAACCTTGTTGATCCTGTCGCTCAGCCGGTCCGTCAGGATGGAAAGGGGAGTTTTTGATTTCCCGTGTTCGCTCCACAAGACTTCGAATTCCAGCCCGGCGTTATTCCGAATTTTATAAAGAACGTCGTTGATGTATTGATTCCGGAATTCCGGCACGTTTCCGTCGCGGACGCACATGTGTTCTTCATATTCCCGGTCCGTCATTGCCAGGGAAGCCAGAACTTCCAGAGAGGATGAAGTGACGCCGCCCTTGTTTGCGGAAGCATCCTTAAAAATCAGTACGCCCTTCGACTCCAGGGCCAGCCTTGCCTGCTGGGTCAGAAACAGGTTTGCGCCTTCCACGATGTATTTGAATCGGGACGTGCCGTTGTCGTCCAGAAGCTGCTTCCAGTTTCGGATGTTAATGGAGTTGGGCCGCCCCCCGCATGGTACGAACAGGTCCGCCTTTAACATGGGGTGCAGATGAAATGTGTTGCGGAAGTCCAGCCCGTCCTTGATCCGGGTGCCGTCGGGAAGGGTGACATCGGTATCGTTGATATGAACGAGGAATCCATCAGGCCCCAGTTTTGTTTTATCGAAGTTTTCAATCATCTGCCTTTTCGCGGCCAATTCCATCAGTTCCGGCCGGTCCAGTCCGGCAGGATCGAACAGGACACCGCTTCCATCGATAATGCACGTGGTTATGTCCCCGGAAATAAGGATTTCATTGCTGCCAAGGTCCCCGTCGGGTCCTCCGGTCTGGACTTTCCGGATTGTTTCTTCCTTCAGACTCAATTTTCTCAGGATGCCGAGGACATATTCATGAACGGAATTGGTCGTCATGCCATAGACATCGTGCGGGATGCCGCCATCGGGGAGGTATTTGCCCGTAGAAAAAGACTGCCAGAACCTGTATCCACGTTCTCTGGCGCGCCGGGAAGCCCAGCTCATCAGGTCGGCCGTTCCTTCGTCCGGGCCGATGAACAGTATTTCTTCATTGCCGTTATAATCTTTTACGGATTTGTCCGGCTGGATCACATCCAGCAATCCATCCACATATTTTTGAAAAGCCGCCTCTTCCTTGTCCTGATATTCCAGGTTCAGCAGGATGGTTCCTTTTGACCCGCCTTCGGGAATATCCTTGTTTTTTTTCTGCTGGGTGAGTGCCAGGTTGTAATTTTCATCAAATATGGAATCGGAGTTTTTATCGAAATTTTCGGCATCCCTGGATCGAACGATTCGAATGCCGCCGCGGGCAATATCCCTGAAACGAACGTGGAAGCCCTGGAGCTCTCTTGCAAGAACCATAAAAAGGCCGTAGGGCTTTTCTTTATATTCAATCGGATCCAGAAAGAGACCTGCATCCAGGCGAAAGGAAAGTGAAGTTTTGTCGCGTTTGTAAAAATTTGTTTTCTGGACAACCCTGTTGAAAAGATGGAAAAACTCCAGAACCGCACGATCGATCTCGTTGGAGGCGTCATCGAAATTTAAAGTATCCTGCATTTCATTGTTCCGTATGCCGGGATTGAAGCGGTTTTCGAAATGGGCATACAGTTTTTTAATCGCTTCGGGATTCTTGTAAATGGTTTTAACGATCCTCGACTCCGTATAGGAATCCTTTACCAGGCGCGTCCGCAGGGTGCTCAGGATGTCTACGAGATCCGGTCTATCCTTCAATTCCTCCCAGAGGGCCATGTATTCGATATTGAAGCTGCTTAAGAATTGATGGGTGAATTTCCAGGCGCTCCGCGCGTAGAACACTTCGTGTACGGACAAAACATGTTTCCGGATCAGCGGCGACAGCTCGTTTTCCGGATTCACGTAGGCCAGGCTTATATCGGTAATGATATTGTCGATATGCGGCCTGGTCGACGCCGCATCCAGGTACACGGATATAATCAGTCTCCCGTTGGAGAACGGTTCGGCGTATTTGTGGATGCTTGCAAGCCCGTAGAAGTTGATGATATCCGAGATGCCCGACATAATATGGGAGGCGCCTGCCTGCGGCACCGAGATCATAATGCGTATTTCCTCGCGAACCTTGTCGGTCACCTGGAAGAAAGGCTTGTTCCAGGTGATGGATTCCTTCAATACCTTTTGATACCGGTCGCGGGCTTCCTGCGTGGTCATGTCCAGAAACTGCCTGGCGGCCACCTTGTTGATGTCTGTTTCCGACGTTGAAGCCCGGGGCATTTCGTAAATCGGTCGTGCGACAAAGTAGCTTCTGAAATGGGATTGGAGGTCGATTCCCGGCGTACGATAACTTTGCAGGCGGTAGCAGGGGAAATGGGTTTCCATCCTTCTTTCGATTTCGACCGCTTTCTCATGTTCGTCATTCACCAGGTACAGGGCGCTGTCGGGCTGTTCGCTGACGAAGTCCACGTCCAGCCGATTGCTTCCGCGATTGATGGCGATGACCTCCGCTGCCAGAATCGACTCGATGTGATTGGCGATCGTTTCCGCAGGCGTGGTTAAAAAATAGTAGCGAACCATGCCGATCCTGCAGAAAAAGGTCTGCAGCCCCTTCTGTATCCGTTCCCTGGAAAAAATCTTTTTCCGAAGGACCAGGTCCTCGATCTTCTTCACGGTTTCGGCGGATAAGCCTGTTTTCTCGGACGCTTCCTGGTAAAAGTCCATGCGGGTGTTCTCCCTGACTGGGCGCGGCGGCGCCTGTTAACAAGGTTTGTTGTTTTGATTCTAATGGTTGCCGCTATCTGAAACAAACAGTATTCCGCCCGGATTCGCAAGGCCCGTGTAGAGAATAACCTTGTATCCGATCAATATCCGTCAAAGCGCGGATTGACGACATGGCTGTAAATGGAGCCGAAGGTATAGCTGAACCCGATTGAGAAGTAATAGCTGTAGCCTGTTTCCAATTGCTTTCGCTGCAGAAGCACATCCTCCAGCGTTAGATTTCCTTTTACCAGAGAAAGCTGGTCGCGGATTCGTGAATATCTTCCATACGTGGTGAAGGACAGCCCTTTCAAGAGACGAATCGACAGATCCCCGTAAATATAGAGGCGGTTTTTGCTGAAGTCGCTGAAGTAGTGGGACGCTTCGAATGCATTGGTGACGGTTCCCCACTTCTGTTTCAACTCCAATGTAATGGTGAAAGATTCCCCCCAGAGGTTCTCGGAGGTTTTATCGTAAATGGTTTCCTCACGATAATGATACGAGGAGAATCCGGGCTTCCATAGGAATCGCAGCTGCTTGCGGGTCGATTCGGAATAGGGGAAAAAATTGTATTCGACGGCCGGAGCGGGTTTGACGGCAAAACTGATGTTGCTGTAGGTAGAGGAGTTGGCCGACAGGCCGGCGCCTATGGACCAGTGGGTGCTGATGCTTTTGACGGCCAGGAGGTTGAAGTTGTGGCTTTTTGAAACAATGTCTCTGGTCACATCGGCATAAGTGTAACTGTCCACGCTTCTGCTGCCGGAGTAGGAGACTCGAAACTTGGATTCGGGGGTAACGCGGTTCGCGGAAAAATTGGCGCTGAGCGAGTAATAGCTGGACCTTTTTTCACCGTTGAAATATCCCCGGCCGCCGACGCTGAATACCCAGTAATCCCATTTGTCGCTCGTCGAGGGCTGATCCTCTACGTTGCCCCGGTAGGAAATGGAAATTCTTTCGGCAATCGGAGTTTTGCCCGCATAGGGCACCAGCCCGATCTTTAATGTATCGACCAGACCTTCCCTTATTTCGTCGGAAGTGTCCGTGTTGCCGGAAACGTATTTCAATTCGTTGTCGGTCCCTTCGAATTCTCCCTGACAGCTGAACAGCAGAGTGTATTCGGTTCCTCTGGCGCCTGTGCTCTGCGTCGTGATCAGTACATGAACCTGCGCATCCTTTCGATCGCGCACATAGTTCACAAATGTTACTTCCGTCCTGATGTAATCCATGTCGCAGTAGTTGCAGTCGATGAATACTTTCGGCGCTGAATCCATAAGGGTGTCTTCTGCAGACGAAGCCTGTGTTGAATCCATTGAGTAGGAAGCATGCGGGGTAAAAATCAAGAGGATAAGAAAAAACGGCAGTCTATGCTGCATCCGGACGCCTCCGTGTCGGTCGGTAATCGTTATTCATGATAGAACTTTTCCGGGCTGGATCACGCGGGCCGGAGCTATAGTGCTGCTATTACTTTATGATTCATATGGTTAGACGTCACTATGGCAAAAAAGGTTCCTTCATTTTATATATTCGTACAGAGTATTGTAATTCAAAAAATCTCCGGCTGCACCAACGGAACGCATTCGTTAGAGATGAGCGTACCGGCCTGGCAGGGGAACTTCAATATGCCCGCCATTCACTTTTTCAAAATCAAAAAAGGAAAGATTTACGATATCGAGGCAACCGGCCTGGTCCTGCCTTACGGAACCAGGACCGGCTGGGAATAGAAACACTGCTTGAACTGCGCGTTGATTCTTCAGGCGCCTGCTATTCGCTTCCGGCCGCCGCATCCGCTTTCCAATGCAGATGAAATAAAACCCGTCTCCTGTTCCTGTGTCGCAACAGGAGACGGGCTTTCTGACGTCAGTTCCTACGGGATCATTGAAAGATGGATTTCGATGACGTCCGCCGTAAGGACAATTTCAGAATCATCGAAATCTCCCCGGGCGCTCAATTTTCTTGCCGCATAACCCTCTTCCGGCAACTCTTCCAGGCGCAGTACGTAATTTTCAAAGGTGGTATGAATTTCAGTCACTCCGTTGTATTTCAGGATGTACAGTCCCTGGCCGTCCCCGTCCGGAGCGATTACGGGCGCTGCCGATAGATCGAGGAGATCGGTCACGACACTGCCCCGCACCAGGTAGTGCAGCCTGCCGGTTCCTTCCAGATTTGCGGCCAGGCCGTCGTCTGACAGATCGGTAAACGGCAAATAGGTTGGCGGAAACCAGTTGATCCTGATAAATGCTTTCAGATCGGTTACGTCAATGAGGGTAAAGGCGGAAAAATCGGGCGGCGCCATCCCGAACGGCTCTGCAAATCCTTTAAGCTTGACCGGCGTATCGGTCGTGACCTCCGAGAGGTCCATGGTGCCGGTAAAAACTTCGTAGTTGGCAGGATCGGCATCGTCTCCAGGCGTTTCGCCCGTACCTGTAAAATCAAAATTCCCGACCCTGAATTTGCCGATGGACTGCAGATCCACCGTAAGCTGCGTGTCCGGATCTTCCTCGTCAACGGAAACAACAGACCCCCGAACAGTCGTCATCATCATTCGAACCATTCCGTCCGTGGCGTCCAGTTCAAGGTTTTCAGGGCCCAGGCCGGTCAGGGTGCCGAATGCCGTAATATGCTGGCCGATGGAAATGTCGTCTTTCGAGTAGGCTGCGCTGCTGACCTGACGGGTGACGACAGTCGATTCAGCGACCTGCACGGTGACTTCATCGTTAAAAACAATGGTACTGCCCGCACGGATCAGGCTTGCCCCTTTTACAGTTAAAGTATCGCCGGCTCGTTCAATCACCCACCCGCTTACGACGTCGAGACCTGCACCCGGTACGCTGGTGCCGGCATAGACTTCCCAGGCTTCAAATCGAAGAGGATTAAATTTTAGACTGCCCAACGCCACGACCGGCGTCAGATAATCCAGGCCCTCCAATGCCACCAATCCGTCATGGCCTTCGTACGCCCCGCCGTCAATGTGAAAGACCGTATCGTCATCTGTCATGACGGAGCGGATCCCAAAGAGCCTGTGGCTGTCGGCGAGTGCACAGTAAAACGGGCGAAGTATCACTGAAAAGGTGCCTTCACTCAGATTTACGTCGTTAAGCAAGCCCCGGATGCGATGGATTTTATGCGGGGGGATCCGATTGACGTCCGCAACTAAAAAAGGATCCACGGTAAGAACGGGTGCTGTAGGATCGGTAAAATCGACCTGGTTGGATGCCTGCAGGTCAAAATCAATCATGAGATGCGACGGAATTCCCGGGGCGATGGTCAGCCTGTTTCTGTCTTCCAGCTGGACTGTAACTTCCAGAGTTGTGATCGGATTGCCGTCTTCATCAACGATGTCGGTGACCTGCACATTGTCGCCGCTGCTGTTTTCCACCCATATATCGGCATTCTGGAAATCAAGGGTCATGGTAGCCGCCACATAGGTTCCGGACGGTATCGTCGCGGCAGTGAGGAACTCCGTCATTTCCGTGTATTGCGCAAAATCAATCCGTGTGGAGACGGGGAGGGTGGTTACTTCCGCCCCATTGGCTTTTGTCAGGTTCAAAGACAGAACATCCACCGTATAGCCGGCAAAGTCGCCGGCTGCATCGGTCAGGCTGACGACGATTTCGCCTTCATCGACGGCGCTTATATAGGAGGTGCCCGTATTAGAGGAACCGCCGGATGCGCATCCGGTGATTCCCAGCGCCAATAGCGATAAAACAGCAAAAATAAAACCAAAAGATTTGAAATGGTTGGTACATGATTTCATGGTCCCCTCCGATTGATCGCGGCTTTCATTGCATACTCTGATTAATCCCTTTTTTCTTAAACACAAAACTCTAAAAAAAGTTTCGCCGCATATTCGATTTTTTTGGTTGAAGTGAATGGCCGAAGG
>JAFGTD010000338.1 GCA_016934295.1 Acidobacteriota bacterium | reverse complement strand
CGTGGAGGACGCAAGTTCGTTTCCGGAAGCGGCCCAGTTCAAAAAGCAGATCGCCAAAACCCTGGTGAAACGCGCGCTGCTGGCCACTGTCTAAGAAAATCTTCAACAGGGGCGAACCCCAACTTGTCCGGCGAAGCCGTAGGCGAAGCCGGAAGGTTCGCCCCTGCAATCCTTCCCTCAAATAATTTATTCACAATCGCGGATCCGATCAGATGCTATACTTATTCCGTATGAATAATAGGGTATTGTGGATATGAAAATTACCTATAAAAGTGATTACGCGCTGAAAGCGGTATTGGACCTGGCCCTATGTTATAGAAGCCGGGAACCGGTGAGCATCCATGATACGGCCAAACGCATCGATGCTCCGGTCAAGTTCCTGGAACAGATATTTTCCGGACTGAAAGCCCACGGCGTTATTGAGAGCCGGAGAGGAAGCAACGGAGGCTACCTGCTGGCCAAGCCCCCCGAGAAAATTACCGTCGGGGAAATCATCCGCTTGATAGAAGGCCCGACAGAGCCGATCTCGTGCGTTAATCAGGACTATACCGGATGCAAGGAAATGTACACGTGCGTGTTCAGAAATATCTGGAAAGATATACATCACGCAACATCCCAGGTCATCGACCATGTAAATTTCAGGGATCTCGCCATTCAATACGATTCGATGCGCAACGTCGCCACTTTTTCCATCTAGCCCAGCTTCCGCCTCCGCCAAGGCTACGGCGGACAAGCCCGCGTTTTATTCCCCGTTGTCTTTACCGGAATAGGGAATGCCGAGCTGTTTCAATTTCCGATACAGGTTGCTGCGCTCGATTCCCAGAGCCTGCGCCGTACGGCTGACACTTCCCTTCTGTTCTATCAACTTTTGCTGGATGTATTCTCTCTCGAACTTTTCTTTCGCATCCTGTAAAGAAGCCGCCTCTTCATTTTCCAACTGAACCGAAAGGGTGCGATCCAGGATGGCCTCCGGCAGATCGTAAATATCAATGCGCTTTTGGGGTGTCATGATAATCAATCGCTCTGCGATATTCCTCAACTCCCGCACGTTCCCGGGCCATGGATAAGATTCAAGGACTTCCAACGCTTTTCGAGTCAAATTCGGAGTCTTACGCCCGTTTTTCCGCGCATAGTCATTCAGAAAGAATCCTGTCAGCAGGGGTATATCTTCGCGGCGTTCTCTCAATGGCGGCAACTGAAAGGGAAGCACATTCAGCCTGTAGTACAGATCCTCCCGGAAGTTGCCCAGTTCAATTTCCCGTTCGAGATCTTTATTGGTCGATGCGATAACCCGGACATCCACGCTGATGGAGACATTCCCGCCGACCGGAGTGAATCTCTGTTCCTCAAGGACTCGAAGCACTTTTGCCTGTGTCCTGGAACTCATGTCGCCCACCTCATCCAGGAAAAGGGTTCCGCCATGCGCCTGCACGAATTTCCCTTCCTTATCTTCGGAAGCTCCGGTAAACGAGCCTTTTAAATGACCGAACAACTCGCTTTCAATCAATTCTTCAGGAATGGCGGCACAGTTCATTTCCACGAAAGGACCATCCTTGCGCAAGCTTTGAATATGAAGCAGGTGGGCCACAAGCTCTTTACCGGTTCCATTTTCCCCGTAGATGAGAACACGGCCATTTGTGGGTGCTGCGAACGCGATCTGCTGGCGCAGCGCCTGCATGGGCACGGAATCTCCGATCATCACATGTTCCTGCTCAATCTGTTTCCTGAGATTCCGGTTTTCTTCCTCGAGCTGATATTGATGGAATGCGTTTTGGACAACCAGAAGGGTTTTTTCAAGAGAAAGAGGCTTTTCGACAAAATCGAATGCGCCCAGCTTTGTGGAACGCACGGCGGTTTCGATCGATCCGTGGCCCGAGATCATTATTACAACAATTTCGGGGTTAGATTGCCGTATTTTCGCAAGCGTCTGAAGCCCGTCCATTCCGGGCAGCCATATATCGAGCAGCACAACGGGGAATTTCTCTTCAACCAGTATGTCCAGGGCCTCCTCTCCACTGGATACTGCATGCGATTCAAAGCCTGCATCCTCGAGTATCCCCTGGACCGAGGTTTGCACGCCTTTTTCATCATCGACTATCAATACGGAATTGCGAGTCATAGAGACCTATTGTGGGCCGGATTCAAATGGAAGCCAAGGGCAAATCTACAATGATTTTAGTGCCCACGGGTTTGTTCTGTTCCGCATGTACATTTCCGTTATGGTCCGAAACGATTTGACGAACAATCGCCAATCCAAGCCCGGTTCCGCCCTTGCGGGCAGAAAAATAAGGAAGGAAGAGACTGCTCTGATATTCTTCGGGAAATCCTCGTCCTGTATCACCGATCTCAATACTTACGGAATTCTTCCTGGTACTCAGACAGGTGCGTATCTCCAGTATTTTTCCGTCGGTATTTCCCGCCATCGCCTCAAGAGCGTTATCGAAGAGATTAATAAAAACGCGCTTCATCTGTTCAGGATCCAACGGGAATTTCGGAATGGCCGGATCGTAGTTTTTTTGGATATGAACGTCCCGGATTCGTCCGCGGTAAAGACCCAGAGCATTATCCAGAACGGCATGCAGATCCGCCTCCTGCAGGCGCACTTCAGGGAGTCGGGCGAAACGGGAAAATTCATCCACCAGGCCTTTCAGAGAACCGGCTTCCCGGACAATGGTCCGCGTGCATTCTTCAAGGAGTTTGTCGAATTTTGAAAATGCTTCGCACCACGATCCCGAAATATTTTCCGGCGGGGGGCCCATCTGTTTATAGCGTCGTAAAACACGCTCCGCCGAAAGCTGGATCGGAGTCAACGGATTTTTTATTTCGTGCGCCAGTCGACGCGCCACTTCCTGCCAGGCAACCAGCTTTTCCATCCTGAGCAGCTCCGTCACATCATCCAGTACAACAACCCATCCGGTACCGTGTCCTTCGCTGTCGGCCAACGGCGTGACAATGGTTGCCAGCTGCAGGCTTTTCCCGGGAAACGCCAGGTGGATATTCTTAACAACCGTTCCGAGCACTTCGGATTTCACCAGTAATTCACGAAGGATATTGCTGGCCGTTTCCGGAACCACCTCTTCCAGCAGGCCCTCTCCGGACGAGTGCCGCACCTGCAGCATTTGAACCGCGGCGCGATTTATCGTACGGATACGATAGTTACGGTCCAGGGACAAGACCCCCGTCGCGATGGTCTGCAGAATGGTCTCGATATAGCGGCGCCGGTCATCCAGTTCGACATTGGTCCGGCGCAGGCTCTGTTGGGCCGCTTCAATACGTTTTTCGTTTTCCTGAAGATCGCCTGTCATCTGGTTGAAGGCCGTAACGAGGCTGGCAAGTTCATCAAAAGCCTGGCTGTGGACACGATATTCCAGGTTACCGGCCGCAACAGCCTCCGCGCCTTCCGCCAGCGCCTGTATCGGGCCGGTTATCCTTTTAGCCAGGTACAAGGCAAACCAGGAAAAAGCAAAGACTATCAGGAGTGTCGAGAGAACCAGGATGAGTAGGGTATTGTAGCGAAGCGTATTCTTTTCCTGCTGCAGCTGTTCATACTTTTCATACGCCCGTTGGACTTCTCCCGCTAAATAATCGGCACTTTGAGAATTTAAAGTCTCCGTTAAAACAACGCCGATAATGTCGCCCCGCTCATCCCGAATCGATGCCGTTGCCCAGGAAATCTCCGTATTCGGATCCTTCGGAGTCAGACGCGCCACTTTGAAAAACGCCTGTCCGCCCACAGTCCTCTGCACAAGTTCTCTCACGGAATCCAGATGAGCCGTTCCGGCAACCGAGTTACCCGTATCCGCTGCCAGCCTGGACCGTGCATCGAAAACCTGCACGTTATCGATGTCGTATTGATGGCAGAATTCCAGAAGTTTCAGCCTGAGTTTCGATCGTCGTTCGCTGTCGAGGCCATCTGTTGCCTGGATATAGCCCGCGATACCCGCAGCAAAGTACTTTCCGCGTTGTTCCGATTCCTCGTAATATCTTTCCGCCAGCAGGCGGCTATGCTCCATCATCTCCGTCAGAGGAGCTTTAAACCATTGTTCTATCTGAGCGCTGATCAATCCATAAGCCAGGAGAAACAGCAATACCGCCGGCAGCAGGGAAAGAACAATGAAAATGCGGACCATCTTGGCCTTGAATCCGCTCCCTACCTGTCCACTCTTTCGCTCGAAATAGAGCTTAACCAGATTCCGCCCCAGGATAGTCGCAAGGATCAGCAGCGCCAGAACGACTACGGCTGTTCCGGTATAAAGCAGGAATGTCATGGGAACGAAGCGGGGGCTTCCGACCGAAGTCTGATTTAAAAATATCTGGGTCGCCGCCAATCCGAGAACAAGCAGGAAAATACAGACAAAGATATAGTGCCGGGACCGGAATCCTTTTCGCCTGGGCGGTGTTGTATTATGAGGTTTTTCGTTCATAGCCGGATCCACACTATTATAGACCAGAGAGCAGCACGAACATACAGGGATTGTTACCAGCTTCCGTCTTCGCCCTGGCCGAATCTTCGATTCGGCCGGGCTACGCCGGACAAGTCGGCGGGCAAGTCCGCAGACTAGTTACTGTGGGTCCATTGTCCGGACTCCGTCATAATTGCTGTTGGTTTAAATTGACTGTAGACTATTCTATTCGGTTGACGGCAGGCTGCGGGCAGGCTAGCCTGCAGCACATGGAGGCGTTAAATTGAAAATTCTGATAACAGGCGGCGCCGGATTTATCGGCTCCTTTCTATCCGAGGCATACCTTGAAAGAGGCGATGAAATTTATGTCGTGGACGATCTGTCCACGGGAAGCCTTTCCAATATAAGTCACCTGATTTCGAATTCACATTTCCATTTTGTGAACGATACGATTCTGAATCGGGAAGTTATGATGGAACTCGTCGGTATCTGCGATATTGTAGTCCATCTGGCTGCAGCGGTTGGAGTCAAGCTCATCATCGACGAGCCGCTTAAATCGATTCATACCAATATCGCCGGGACCGAAACCGTCCTCGAACTGGCGAATAAGTTCCGCAAGATGGTGCTTCTGGCATCCTCATCGGAGGTATATGGAAGTAACTCCCGGGTGCCCCTGAGCGAAACCGATACGAGAATCTACGGGCCGACCCAGATCCTGCGCTGGAGCTATGCGGCGTCCAAAGCCATGGATGAATTCCTGGCACTCGCCTATTACCGGACCAAAAAGCTTCCCGTTATTATCGCACGCTTTTTTAATACGGTCGGCCCCAGGCAAACCGGACGTTACGGGATGGTCATACCGCGTTTTATCGGCCAGGCATTGAAAAACGAACCGCTCACCGTATTCGGAGACGGGGCCCAGACGCGCAGTTTCACTTATGTTGAAGATTTGGTACGAGGAATTATCGGATTGATAGACGAATCCCGTGCGGTGGGAGAAGTCTTCAATATAGGGGGAGAGGGAGAAATATCCATCAACGACCTGGCAAAACGCGTGATATCCGTAACCCAAAGCAGCTCGCAGATCCGGCATATCCCTTACGACGAGGCTTACCAGGAAGGATTTGAAGATATGCAGCGGCGGGTCCCGGATATTTCCAAAATCAAAGACCTCATTGGCTATGAAAATACCTATTCCCTGGACGACATCCTGCTGAAAGTAACAGATTTTGAAAGAGACAGGTTGGGGGATTAAAACAGGAGCCAGAAGACAGATCTATGGTGAAATTTCAAATTTTGAAATTTCAGGTTGGAAATTTTAAAATATTCCCCTATGCGATATATCCTCATGTAAAAACGTTCGAACGTTTTTTAAATAAAAACATCCCGAAATCTGTTATATTCTATCTCCATATAAAACCAGCATCAAAATAACAACATGGAGGCAGGATATGAAACTTCGCACGAGCGTGGTTTTGGCGGTATTGATTTTATGCAGTCTGGTCTGTGTTTATGCTGCGGATATTTCAGGAAAATGGACGGCTGAATTCGATTCCCAGGTAGGTCTACAGAAATATACCTATGAGTTTACGGTTGACGGCACGACTTTCACCGGGAAAGCATCCGCAACCATAGCCGGGGCGGATATGGAGGCGGAAATCGTCGATGGGAAAATCGACGGCGACAAAATTTCCTTCACCGAAAATTTAGAATACACCGGTATGCCTCTCAGTATTACATACACAGGCACCGTATCCGGCGATGAAATGAACCTGTCGCGCGACGTGGCCGGCCAGGGAGGCGAGACTTTCACAGCCAAACGCGTTAAATAAAAACAGTTCCGGCAGCAGACACCTCAGCCAGAGATTGAGATTCCTATTAAAAACGAAGGAAAACGGTAGGGGCGAACCTTGTGTTCGCCCTTTGAACTTTCAGAAGTCAGAAGTCAGAAGTCAGAAGTCAGAAGTCAATAAATTATGATACTTCCAATTTCATAATGTCAAGTTGAAAATTGTATATTTTTGTGTATTACTCTGATAATGAACGTTGAACCTGCAACCTATTTTGTACGCAGGCTTACGACAAACCAGCGTCCCGGCATATCCACACCCAGGATTTCCTGATACCGGCTGTCGAGTAGATTCGTAAAATCGAGAGCGGCCGTAAATTTATAAAAGTGTTTTTCCAGGCATCCGTCCAGCTGCCAGTAGCTGCGCCCGTCCGAGCGTCTCCGATAGCTGAGTGTCTGTTTATATCCCATATCGAACGGCAGCGCGAACGAAGTGGACTGGGACCAGGAATGCCGCGCATAATCCAGTACATACTTCGATATGGAATCGATTGAGTCGGGGCTTGAAGAGACATAACTGTATCGTGCGGTTAAATGGGTTTTCGAACGGAAGGAACGTTCCAGACTCAACTCGAAGCCAACCGTTCGAAGCTTCCGAATGTTTGAGGTCCTCCACTTTTCGGACTCGGATGAACGAATCCAGTCGATAACATTCCGTCCTCTCCGTGCAAAAACCGTAAGGGAACCCAACCAGTTGTCCGCCGGAATGCATTCCGCGCCGATATCGGCCGACCAGGCGTTTTCCGGCTTCAGCCCGGCATCGGCTTCATGGTTGGGATCCCGGTAATATCGTTCGATGAATGTAGGGATGCGGAATGCACGTCCCAGTGACGCGCGCAGCCGCAAACGCGGCAATACCCACCAGCTCCCGCTCAGCGAAGGATTCACCGAAGCCCCGAAATTGGAATAATAATCAAACCGGAGTCCCGGATATATCGCAGCCGAACTTCCGGGCGTCCACTGGAATTCACCGAAAAGGCTGGTCCGTGCATAGGAATGATTCCCCAGGTTGCCGGAATCGATCCAGTCGCCGCCAGCCCCCCCTCCCAGTATCATCAAGATGGAATTTCCCAATCGATATTCCGTTTTTAACTGCATCCCGGCGGCATGGGTGCGATGACGGCCCTCGAATAATTGCGGATTTTCGATATCGTACAGGAAACGGTCTCCGTGAGTGCGGTAGTATCCTTTTACAGCGACCCTGTTGCCTGCGCTGTTTTCAATGTTGCGTTCTGCGGCAACAAAAGTCTGATTCGTCCATTCCCTGGACGGAGACGGTCCGTAGAAGCCATTGGCTCCAAATTCTTTATTGACATGTGAAAGGAAAAAGGTCGAATGCCCCCCGACTGTCATACGGGTACTGACCTCAACACGGTGGAAATCCCTGTCGTATTGAAAACCGGACGACCTGCTGCCTGAAGCGCTCACCGACTGTTTGAATCCGCCCTTCTCTAAAAAGGCTGCAAAGGATCCATCCACTAACCCGTGCTGCCCCCAGGCGATGGAACCGTTTACCCTCTCGGCCGGATGCCTGGTGATAATATTGATAGCCCCGCCAAATGCATCGGCGCCGTGGATCGAAGAACCGGATCCCAGAAGCACTTCAATACGGTCGACATTCTGCAGCTGAACGGGAAAATCCGAATTATGGTGCCCTGTCTGGGAGTTATTGATCGGGATGCCGTCCACCAGGATCAGTACCTGTGAAAAAGCCGAGCCGCGTATGGAAATATCCGACTGCATTCCGTAGGGGGAACGCCCGCGGATATCGACGGATGCGGCATGCGCCAGGACATCCGTGATGTTCCGTATTGACAGAGACTCGATATCTTCCCGATCGAAGACCTGGACGGTCCTTGAAAGATTTTCAAACGGTACGGGAGAAGCATTCGCTGTCACTATAACGGTCTCATTGGGCAACTGCTGTGCCGCCGCAAAAGGAACAGCGAAGAAAAATACTGCCGGTATTATGCGAATAATATTATTTAAAGACATACTGCTTCCATAACTTCCACCCCCCATACTCGCGATTGACGGGCAATGCGATACCGAAAAACAAAATAGGAGATTAACACAGTACAACCGTTATGTCAGGCCCGCCTAAAGCGGGAAACCGCGAATCCTGAACCCTGAATGGTGAACGGTATGAGTATTTCTACTTATGTGTAAATGAGTACTTCCGCGAATTGCATAATCGAGGCAACGATCTTTAAATAGATAGTAACGAGCAATGATAAGTAACAATCATGCGGAAAGCGAACAATTTTCGTATGACAGCGACATTAAAGTTTTGAAGCATTAACAGATAAAGGATCGAGCGGAGAACAGCAAGCATGCAGCCGCCAAAAGGATGTGGGGTTTTAAACCGAGTGTACGGTATTGGTAGGGGGGGACCGGCACGAGGAAAGCCCCACTAGTTATCGGGCCGGCACTTATGATTTCAAATTATTGCCGGCCAAACCGAGCGCGAGCAAACAACCCTCATAAACAGGCGATTCCCAAAAGGAATCGTTCCCGCCTATAACAACCTGCTGCGAACAAAGGGCTCCAAAAAATCGGAGCCCTTATTTCTTTAATAATCAGTTCAGCGATTTGATGTATTCGACAACCATCTTAAGCTCGTCATCATTTAAAGGATTTTTCGGCATTGCCGGCGGGTAGCCCTTTGTGTATTCCGCCATAGGATCCTGGATGGCTTTCACCAGGTAACCGTCGTCTACAGTCACTTCATATTCCCTGCCTTCCGAATCCGTAACAACCCGCTTCTCCCCATAAAGACCTTTAAAGGTCGGACCCACCATGGGCGTGCCGTTGATGGAGTGGCAGGTCGTACAGTACTTATCCTGCAGGATTTTTAAAACGGAATCGCCGGGCAAACCGTCACCATGCCGCGAGGAAGCAGCCTGCCCGGGCGGAGGCGTATCCGCATCGCCGAAGTACCATCTTTCGAAGTCCTCGACGGGAACCACCACGACTTTCGCCAGCATATCCGCGTGACTGACGCCGCAGATCACAGTGCATTCAATATCGAAGGATCCGAGCTGCGTCGGTACAAACCAGGTGTAATTCGCTTTCCCCGGAACGACATCCTGCTTAATTCGAAACGCCGGCACAAAGAATCCATGGATGACGTCGGCCGATCGCAGTTCCAGTTTAACGGGCTTGTCCAGGGCCAGATAAAGATCCGTAGTCTGCCTCCCGTTGGGGTACATGAAGGACCAGGCCCACTGGCGTCCCGTAACGTCGACGACCATGGCATCCCCGGGCACCTCCCGCATATAATTGAAGTTGGTCCACCCGTAATAGAACATAACCAGGAAAAGAACCGTCGGAATAGCCGTCCAGACAATCTCAAGCCATGCATGCCCTTCGATATCCTCTCCTTTGGGATGCCTTTTCCTGTTGTAACGGATTACAAAATAGATCAATGCGGTCGTGATTAATATAAGAACGGCAACACAGAGTATAAGAATGAAGAGAAAGACCGAGTCCACCCTGCCGGCAGCGCTCGAAGCTTGGGGTATAATCGGCATAGCGTCACCTGTAGGAAATATCAAGGAAAAATAAAGCAATAACCATTACCAACAGACCGAGCGTCATAAAAACCAATGCCTTCAAAGTCGTCTTTTCATATTTCAAATGCATGAAGAAAAAGAACACCAGCCCGGCCTTTATGGGAGTCAGAACAAGCATGGCCCATACTGCCAGGGCCTCATGAAAAAGCTCGCTGGCCAGGACAAGGATTGCAGTCAGCGCGAGTAACACGAGCCATACAACTATGTATGTGCGATAGGGAATCCTATGAATGTGCTTTTTTATCGCTTCCATGTATTCTCACCTTCGCTAGGCTGCCAGGTAGAAAAGCGGCAGAAGGAAAATCCAGATCACATCCACCAGGTGCCAGTAGAGACCTGAATTTTCAAGCCGGTTAAAGTCCGACTGTGAGATCTTTCCCCGCACCAGCCATATAAGCATGACCGTCAAAAGGATAATCCCCGCCAGAATGTGCAGCCCGTGCAATCCGGTCACTGAGTAGTAGAGACCGAAGAATAACTGGATACCATGAGACTGCGCCAACAACTCCGGCAGGTCCGGGAAAAATCCTTTCTGGATCTCCCCGCTCCATTCAATGTATTTATTGATCAGAAAGACTGCGCCAAAAACGATCGTAACGGAGAGACAACCCACCGACAGTTTTCGATTCCCCCTTTGAATCGCGGCTATCGATAGAGCCATCGTAAGACTGCTCGTCAGCAGGATGACAGTGTTGGCAATGCCTATGGCTGCATTCAGATGCCGTCCCCCCTCGTGAAAGTCCGCAGGATAGACCGATCTGTATACGGAATAAAGAATAAACAGGCCGCCGAAAAGAACGATCTCCGTAAAAAGGAAGAGCCACATCCCGAGCTTCGCACCCTCGTAATCCTTATGCTTTCCGGTTTGAACAGGGAGAGATACCGGGATGGGGTCGCTCATTGTGAAGTCTCCGGATTAAAGATATAAGGACGTTTTTCGATAACGGGAATCTGGTCGAAATTCTCTAGAGGAGGCGGCGAAGCAATCTTCCATTCGAGCGTAACGCCGCCCCATGGATTATCCGAAGCCTTCCTGCCTTTAAAGAGCGCAACAATCAGGTTGGCGAAAAAGATGACCAGACCGGCGACCATGATAAAACTGCCGATGGTTGCGACCATGTGCAGCGAATGGTATTGAGGCAGATGCGTATAATACCGTCTCGGCATGCCCGCGTAGCCCAGTATCAGCATGCTGAAATACAGCATGTTGAAACCTATGAAGATGGGCACCCACGCAAGAACCGCAACTTTGCCGTTATACATTTTCCCGAACATTTTGGGAAACCAGTAAAGAAGCGCGGCGAAGAAACCTATGCCGGTGCCACCGAACATTACATAATGAAAATGCCCTACTATGAAGTAGGTGTCGTGGACCTGCACGTTGATGGCAAGGGCCCCCTGCATCAACCCCGTAAGACCTCCAATGCTGAAAAGAAAGATGAAGGTCAGAGCATACAGCATGGGCGGATCGACCCTGATGGCTCCTTTATACAACGTGGCGGTCCAATTGAAGACTTTGATGGCGCTCGGAACGGCGACAAGGAACGTAAGCAGTGAAAAAGCATAATTCGCTACTTCGGACATGCCGCTGGTAAACATATGATGCCCCCATACGAGGGAACCCAAAAAAGCTATTCCAAGCGAGGAATAGGCAATGGCCTTATAACCGAAAACGGTGCGGCGGGCGAATGTTGGTATGATTTCGGTTATCGCGCCCATGGCCGGGAGAATCATGATATAGACCGCGGGATGGGAGTAGGTCCAGAAAAGATGCTGGTACAAAATAGGATCCCCTCCCTTCGCAGGATCGAAAACTCCGATTCCGAAAAACCTCTCCGCTATAATCAGAAGAAAGGTGATCCCAATGATGGGAGTCGCCAGAACCTGCACCCACGCCGTCCCGTACAGAGCCCAGATAAAAAGCGGCATTCGATGCCAGCCCATCCCGGGGGCCCGCATCCTGTGGATCGTGGTGATAAAATTCAAACCGGTCAGAATGGATGAAAAGCCCAGGACAAATGCCCCAAACACGCCCAATGTGATGTTTGTACCGCTTCTCAGGCTGAAGGGAGCGTAAAACGTCCATCCCGTATCCGGCGGCCCGCTCCCGGTAAATAGGGATGACAGGATTATCAGAGCGCCCGCGATAAAGAAATACCAGGACATCAGGTTCAGGCGG
>JAFGTD010000337.1 GCA_016934295.1 Acidobacteriota bacterium | reverse complement strand
CGTTTGAATACGGAGTTTTAATTTCCCGCTGGTTCGAAAAACCTCTCGACGGCAGCGGCGGGCGATTCCTACTGTCTGAATTGCAGACCCATGTTTTTCCTGCTTTACTCGCCGGTTTCTTGCTGATAAACTCCGCAGGGTGAATAAAAGGTGAAGAAATGAGCGAACATCCAGCCTGCCGTGAAACGGTACTGAATGAAATTCCGGAAATTGTCCGGCAGATAGTTCCGGGCAACCACCCGGATGAAGTGATTACGGCCCTGCATCGTATTCCCTCCAGGGACGCTCAATGGGCTCCTATGCCCGACTGGATCCGGCCGGAACTTGCCGAAGCATACCGGAACAAGGGAATCGTGCGTCTATATTCGCACCAGGCGGAAGCTGCGGAAAGGATTCATAGCGGAAAGAATGTCGTGATTGTCACCCCGACAGCTTCGGGGAAAACGCTCTGCTATAACCTGACGGTACTGGATGCCATCCTCACCAATCCCGATACGCGCGCGCTTTACATATACCCTACCAAGGCCCTGGCTCAGGATCAGCTTGCCGAGCTGCAGGATCTGGGCCGACGTGTCGAAGAACGGTTCGGGGTTTTCACCTACGACGGGGACACTCCGACCGATGCCCGGCAGTCCATTCGCAGTCGTGGCCATGTGGTTCTTACCAATCCCGATATGCTGCACAGCGGCATATTGCCGCACCACACCAAATGGACCCGCCTGTTTGAGAATCTTCGGTACATTGTCATTGACGAACTGCATATGTACCGGGGCGTTTTCGGCAGTCACCTGGCGAATGTGTTGCGGCGGCTGAAACGCATCACGCGCTTTTACGGGAGCAATCCCCGGTTTATTTTTTCATCCGCCACGATCGCCAATCCGGGAGAATTGGCAAGCCTGCTCATAGAAGACGATGTCGAAGTATTGGACGGCAATGGCGCGCCGGCGGCTGAAAAGGTTTTTGTATTTTATAATCCGCCCGTAGTAAACCGCTTCCTGGGAATTCGCCGCAGCTATATTAACGAGACCTGGCGTCTTACCCAGAAGTTCCTGAAACAGGGCCTGCAGGCGATTGTGTTCGCGAACAGCCGCCTGCATACCGAGGTTCTTCTGACCTATCTGAAGCAGGATAATCCTATGCCACCGGGCTCCCCGGAAATTGTACGCGGGTATCGCGGAGGCTACCTGCCGATTGAAAGACGGGAGATTGAAAACGGCCTTCGAAATGGAACCATTCAGGCCGTAGTAACCACCAACGCTCTCGAACTCGGAATCGATATCGGATCTCTGGATGTGGCCGTCATGGCCGGGTATCCCGGCACAATCGCCTCGACCTGGCAGCGCGCCGGGAGAGCCGGCAGGCGCAAAGGCGGATCGTGCGCCGTCCTGGTTGCTTCTTCGCGGCCCCTGGACCAGTTCATCGTCAAACATCCGGAATATTTTTTTTCCGGCTCCCCCGAGCACGCCTATATTCAGCCCGACAACCTGGAGATTCTCGTCAACCACCTGAAATGCGCGGCATTCGAACTGCCGATCGAACCGGGCGAAAATTTCGGAGAACCGGATCTCGATATGATCTGCAAACGTCTGGCGGAATCGGGATTCCTGCACAAGAGCGGGGATTTCTATCACTGGATCCAGGAGGCATATCCCGCCAATGCAATCAGCCTCCGGTCGGTCTCTTCGGACAACTTCGTGATCATTGACGAAACGGACCGGCCTGAAGTGATCGGGGAGATCGATTTCTCGAGTGCCCTCACGACCGTGCACCCTAAGGCCATCTACATGCATGGCGCTCAGCAGTACCATGTGGAGCGGCTCGAATTCGATCAGCGCAAAGCCTATGTGAAAAAGGTCGATGTCGATTATTTTACCCAGGCGATACAGTATACGGAGGTCGGAAAACTGGAGGTGGAGGCGCAGTGCGGTACGTCCGGCCCGGCCGTAAAAGCGCATGGGGATGTCAAAGTCCGCTCCCAGGTTGTCGGATTCAAGAAAATAAAGTTTTACACCCTGGAAAATGTAGGTTCGGGAAAACTCGAACTGCCCGAAGATGAAATGCACACGACCGCGTACTGGATAGCCCTCAGCCGGGAGCTTCTCGATGCGCTGCCCTTTACCGTTTCAGAGCGACAGGACGGGCTGTCTGGTCTTCTTTACGCTCTGGAGTCGGTTGCATGCCTGCTGCTGATGTGCGACCGCATGGACCTGGGTTCGACAATCGGCGAAGGCGCGCCCGGATCTACGGAATTACGAAATTCATGGGGCGAAACGCCCGAATCGCAGAAGAATGAATTTTTCGAACCGACACTGTACCTGTACGACGCTTATCCCGGCGGCATCGGTTTAAGCGAGCTCCTGTTTCGTCTTCACGAATCATTGCTTGCAAGAACCCTGGAGCTTATTGCCGGCTGCCGGTGCGAACGGGGCTGTCCCTCATGCGTGGGTCCGGTGGGAGAAACAAGCGAACGCGCGAAAGACGCAGCCCTGGCGATTCTGCAACGGCTCCAGACGGATTCGGAATCAGTAGAGCGAATTTCAGAGATTGAAGAGAATGAATCCGCTTGAAGACAGGCTGTCACGACTTTCCGCTCTCCGCTCCCCACGGCAGCGGATACCTGTTTCCCATCCGGGAAATACGATCCCTTCAAATTTCAATAAGCTGTTGCATCTGCTGGACGGGACGATCCAAAAGAACAGCCTGGGCAGCCATATGCTCGTGCGCCGGTTTTTCGATGAGCCCCGGGTTGAGAAAATTGAATCCCGCGCAATGGAGCTCCTTCTGCCCGGAAGCGCGGTATCGGCCGGAGATCCCGGGCGGTGGCTTTTTCTGGACACGGAAACGACAGGGTTGTCCGGAGGAACCGGGACTTACGCCTTTCTTGTCGGGATCGGCTGGTGGCAGGACGACGGTTTCGTAGTCGAGCAGTATTTCATGCGGGATCACAGTGAGGAGCCCTCGTTGTTGTACGGGCTCCTGCAGCGGATGAAACAACGTCCCGTGCTGATTACATACAACGGCAGAAGCTTTGACTGGCCGCTGCTTCAGACGCGCTGTCGAATGACTCGGGCTGCAGAATTCCTGACGCCGTTGGCGCATCTGGATCTTCTCTATCCCGCCCGCCGCCTCTGGCGTCTGCGTCTGAAATCGGTTGCCCTGACACAGGTGGAAACGCATATATTGGGATTCGATCGCGGTCGGGATATCCCGTCGGAAACGATACCGCAGTTGTATTTTAATTTCCTTAGGGGCGACGGACCGGAAGGTATCGCGGATGTTTTTTATCACAATCAGATGGACCTCTGCGGCCTGGCATTCCTGGCCTTGCGAATTTTCAAAATTCTAACGGATCCGGAGCACAGCGGTTGTCGGGCGGAGGAGCTTTTCGGGATCTCGCGCCTTTTACGGCAACGGGGCGATACGGATCTTGCCGAGCGCATCTGCCGGAAGGCCATTGAGGGAGGACTGCCTGCATCCGCGGAAAAGATCGGTCTGAGGGAGTTGGCGCTCGCGGCGAAGCGTCGCGGCGACTTCGAGCTGTCGAATGCTCTTTGGGAAAAGCTGTTGGGGTGTACGGCCGAGGGATTGAAGGCCTACGAGCAACTGGCGATTTACTGCGAACATCATGCCGGATTCCCGGAACGCGCGACGCATTGGACGCGTGAAGCTCTCGTTAAGCTGCAGGAAGGATATCGTGCCGGACGCATTACGGCTCCCCAATACATGCGGTGGCACACGGCCTTTCGTCACCGCATGACTCGCCTTTCCAGAAAAATTCAAGATTGAAAATTGAAGATTGAATATTCGGCTGATTTGAGGTTCCGACTCCGGAGAACCCTTATTCAGCGAGAAATCGTCATTAGAAAAATGCGGAAAATCTTAAAAAAGTTGGCTCTAATTTAACGCGGTTGATTAATGGCGCAACGGAGCGACGCATGTGATTTTCGAGCCGCTAGATCTTGTCGCGAAGCTGGCGGCTATAGTACCGCCTCCTCGATTCAATCTTGTCCGGTATCACGGGATTTTTGCCCCGGCCTCAGATTGGAGGAAACGGATTGTACCCTTTGAAGACGGCGGATCCATGCATTGTCCTGGTTGTAAGCCGGATAAGGAGACTGCCGGTGAAGAGGATCAAAAGCCGAATCGTTGTCATCCAAGGAATTACAGCTGGGCGGAGCTTTTAAAGAGGGTTTTTAAAATAGATGTTTTAGAATGCCCCGCATGCGGCGGTCGTATGAGGATCCTTTGCGCGATCAATCCTCCGGAAGCGATTCGGAAGATTCTCGACTGCCTCGGCCTGCCTTGTAGGGCCCCCGCCAGGCTTCGCCTAAGCTGAATATTTGATTCAGCCGGCTACAGCCGGCAAGCTAATTTCCCCTGTAGTAAGGGGAATATATTTCAATTAGAGCTTCTTACGATCACCTGCACTTTCATTTAAAAATATCGGTGCGCAATTTCCTCAGTTTATTTGACTTATCCATAGCAAAACATAGTAAAATCAAGAACCGAAATTCAACGAAAATAACATAATACTTTTTATCTGAAGCAGGAGGGAGTGTCTTGATAGGAGGCATTCTTTTTAAAACAGGCCTTTATTCATCCTATCGACGTCGTAAGCATCCTTGCAACCCTGACGCAGTATTCGACTTAGCTTCCATCGAGGCCAGGCAAAGGGCCGCTTTTAAACCCTCGAAACCCTGATGCGAGTTTTCGCTTAGCTCTGCAGTCGTAGACATAGGTTTTTTCTTTTTATGCCGCTGCCGGATATTCTATTCGGTGCGCTATTTTAGCAGCTAAAGAAAAAATCTTCGATTCCTTTCAGGGGAAACACAAGAACATTGTTATAATAGAGAAGGTCTTTTAAGATCTATCCTCAATATCAGGAGAGCATTATGGCGGATCTGATCGAAAGAATTACCATCAATCCCGAACAATGCGGTGGGCGTCCATGCATTCGCGGTATGCGAATACGCGTTATCGACATTTTGGATTTTTTCGCTGCCGGTTTGAACGCCGAACAGATTTTGGAAGAACTTCCCGATCTCGAGATGGAAGATATCAAAGCCGCTCTCAACTATGCAGCCCGGCGTCTAGACCATCCGGTAATGGTCGCATGATTATCTGGCTCGACGCTCATCTTTCTCCATCTCCAGGATCCTGGATAAGTCGTGAGTTTTCCGTGTCGGCTGTCCCCATTCGCGATCTCGGTTTGCGAAACGCGAAGGATCAGGAGATCTTTCTCGCTGCCAGGAAAGAGAATGCTGTCGTCATGACCAAGGATGCCGATTTCGTGCACATGGTGGAACAATCCGGCATCCCTCCGCAGGTAATCCTTCTCACTTGCGGTAATACCTCAAACACACAGTTGAAACAGATTCTTAAGCGCTCCTTTGATCGAACCATGGAATGGCTCCAAAAAGGAGAATCCATTGTCGAGATCACCGGGCGTTGATTGTTTTGTACTTTGTTGTCCCTTCTGAAGCGCCCAGCTTTTCCGGGAGTTTGCTGCTGCCTTCAAGGGCAAAAAGAAGCTCGTCTGGAGCCGGGGGTTGCGGGACAGTCTTGGGATGGGAAAGGCAAAGACGGATCAGGAGATTGCCGAAGAGGTGGATACCGGCAGCACCCTCGTCTGCACCATAACGCCCGAGCAGTGGAAACTGATTCTGATGTACAAGGTGCGGGGCTTGGTCCTTCAGATCGCACAGGCGGAAGGGGTAAAGGGGGTTGTGGAGTTTATGGAGAAACAGCAGATCCGAGCCGGGAAAGTAGGAGATGGGTAATGGAGGGGATACAGTACAATACTGTTTATCTGAAGCAGGAGGGAGTGTCTTGATAGGAGGCATTCTTTTTAAAACAGGCCTTTATTCATCCTATCGACAAAGCCTATTGTAAAATCATCGAAGATGCCGGGCCGGATCCATGCCAAAAAGCCGAAGCGCATCTCAGGCTGGGACAAATCGCCGACCTGGAGACACGACGTCAGGAGGCGCGGATGCATTACCGGCGGGCTATCGATCTGGACCCGCCGGAAAACATTCGCCGCAGTGCCGAAAAATATCTGCAGAAAGCCTATCGAAGGAATCCCGCTTAATCCCGGGGCATTATATCCCGCACCTGGATCAGCCACCGGCCGTCCACCCGAACGAGTTCGTTGACCCCTCTGCCCACACCGGCGATTTGCGTCTGCGTGTCCGGGCCGCCCCCTGTAGTAAAGGTAACCCAGTATTCATGAAAAACCGCGTGATCTTTGTCTGTGAACTCGATGTAGTAATTTGTGGTCATATGGTACATCCGAGGCATTTGTGGGCTCTCTTGTTGGCCTTCCTGAGGTCTTTTCCTGAAGGAGCCCATCATTTTCAGAAGGGCTTCCTGCCCCTTGACGGCATTTTCTCCCCGGCCGAACTGGCCATCCTCCGTAAATGTTGCGGCATAGGCTTCCGCATCGCCCGTATCAAGGGCTCTGGCATATTGCCACATCAGCTCTTTGATCTGCGCGCGATCCTGAACCTCGCGTAGTATATCGTTCTCTTCCGCGACGGTGGTCAAGGATGCAGCCGCCATGAACACAATTCCCAACAGAACCGTCATTTTTATCTTTGTCATATACCGATCTCCTAATGTGCTGTAGCGCCATGGATACGTTCACGAATAGATACCTTATCCATAACCCCTCTGTTTTTCTGCAAGGCAAATCAGACAGCAGTATTCTTGCGAAAGAATTCAGAAAATGCAACTTCCATAGGATATGAAATGCCGCCGCCGTCCGGACGCTTCAGCACATTGAGATGCGGGGCGCTATCGGCAGCCCCCGGCCGGAAGTTTCCCCGATTTTCTATGAGGACTTAGGTTTGGGGTCGGACCACGGCAAAGCACTGAATAATATAGAGATAACTCCGATCATACCTCCAAAAACCTGTCTTACAGGCAGAAAAACACCCCTTAATCTTCCGCTAAGAAAATATGTGAGGTTTTTCAAAAAACTGAATTTATATACTTGCTTATGTCCCGGATCCGAGACACAATGACGATGTGAAACCGATTGATTTTCATTGGAATCATTGGCTTCTATCAGGGAGCAGTCTGTTTCAATCCGCCGCCAGATCGGTGAAGCATTGCGGGATCTTCAGAAGGGCATGAACCTGGGAATGCCTTTAAGCCGACCGATGACAACCATCGCACCAGGAGTTCACGAAATCCGGGTAAAAGGCGAAGGATCAACTGTACGGATTTTCTACTATGTCCGCAGATCGGATGCAATCATCGTTTTTCATGCATTTCAAAAGAAGTCTCAAAAAACTCCATTACGGGAGATCAATTTGGCGCATAAGAGACTGAAGGAGGTGTTGATAGAACTTCTTTCTTCGTCTATTCCCGGTAACAATTCCATTCAAAAACTCTTTACTCCCGACGGCTATGCTTTCAGTCCAGACAGGTTCACGATTCAGATGCTGGTTTTTAATAGCTTCATCAATGCGTTGTCGATGAAACTCAGCCAGAGACTTTCTGTCTTCCACTCTATAGACTTCCGGAT
>JAFGTD010000336.1 GCA_016934295.1 Acidobacteriota bacterium | reverse complement strand
GGGCATAATGCCCCGCGGATTCATTACGACAATTTTTGCTTCGTCGGCGCCCCATCCATAGGAAAGAGCGAACGCAGCAATCAAAATAACAACAAGAAAGCTGGCCTTTCTGATTCTCATAATTCTGCCCCCTCTTTAAACAGAAAAAAACACTGCTCTTTACATCAATAATGTAGAAGCAGACCTCCCGCTTTGTTGTGAAACAATACTTTAAAAACCGACATCCTATCTACAGTCCATCCCACCCGCACTATTGCATTCTCTACGGCTGCCGCACCTGCTATCGGATCAAGGGAGACAGCCTTCCTGCTGTTTCCGCGCATTTTCCGCCATAGAGATTTAATTTTTCTTTAGTCATCCTGAATGCAGGTCCAATTATCGACAAGGTCCCGAATACCTGCCCTTCTGAATTGAAAACCGGCGCCGATACTGCGCTGATCCCTTCCTGGAACTCTTCGATATCTATAGCATAACCCTGTTTGCGAACTGAGGCCAATTCCTTTCGATAGAGCCCGACATTTGTAATAGAGTTCCCGGTTTTTGCAGGAAGTCCCTCCGTCTCCAGAATTTCACCAATCCTTTCTTCAGGAAGCCATGCGAGCACAGCTTTGCCGTTGGATTTGGCAGTCACAGGATCCATGGTGCCGATAGGCGGTGAAACCCGAATCTCTCCCGGAGTTTCCACCACATCCAGAATTACTATCGTTGTTCCCCGTAAAATAGCTAAGGTCGATGTTTCCCCACTGAAATCAGCCAGCTCTCTTAAGAAAGACTTTGCCGACCGGTTGACAAGCATATTGTTCAAAACGGATTGGCCGCACCTTACTAATTCTATTCCGAGTGCATAGCGTTTGGTCGTTTCGTCACGATCCAGGAATCCATGGTAATCCAAAGTTATCAATAATTTGTGCACACTGCTCTTGTGCCAGCCGGTCGCGGATGTTATTTCGGCCAGGCTCATTCCCCGTGTCCGATTCGACAGCAGCAACAGGATACGGGCGGCCCTGTCTACCGCAGGGACCATATATTGGGACAGGGTATTTTCCCCTGAGGAATTTTTGCGGTCAATGTTCACATCTCACCAAATAAAAGGGATAAAGACTGTTTCCCGGAATACCTGCACGCCTTTGTTTATATCCATTTCAAACAGCGGAGGATTTGTCCTGTTTTGAACTAAATAATTTCTCTTTCGCTTCCTCGCACCCCTCTTCCCGACGGTAAATTCCCGCCGGATTTGCCCCCTTATAAGTATCTTATACGATACGGCCTATCGTGTAGTGGACAATCTAAGACGGATCCTCGCGGCAGGTCAAGGTAAAAATGCATCCTCTCAGCTTCCAGGTTAAAAGAGGCCGGTTCCCTGTTCGATGCCGGTCATACACAAATGAATCCCCTTTTTTTTATCCATATTCCTATTTTTACGGTTCCATGAAGTTCTTCTTTTGAATGCAGTAAAGATAGTTGCCCGTACGCGCGAACATCCGGTTATCGAGCGCCGACGGGCCGGCCGGGGCGTGACTGTCGAGCCTTTGGTTTGCTAGAATCTTAACCCGCATTTCTTTTCGCCTGGAAATACTGGAGCAGTCCGGGTATGCTTATCCGCCGCTTCGAACATTATCGGAGTCGGCCTGTTGTATTGATAATGCAAATTTTCGGATCCCGTTCTGAAAAACCTATGAGGAAAAGATGAAACTAAGAATCCTATTGGCGATTTTTACTGCAACCGGCTTTTTTCTGTCGGCCTGCACCCGGGAAAAAACAGAATTGACAACCCTTAAAGAGAAGGCCAGTTACGCGATGGGACAGCAGATGGCGAGCAATCTCGTTCGTGTGGCGTCGGAAGTCGATGAAGCGTGTCTGATACAGGGAATAAAAGACGCGCTCGCCCAAAAACCCCCATTGATCGACGGCCAGGCTGAAGCGGAAGTTCTGGAGGAATATAATGAGGTGCTGCAGAAAGCTCTGGTGGATCGTCTGACTGCGGAGGCCGAGATCAACCATAAAGCGGCCACCGAATTCATGGAAGAGAACAAGCTTAGAGACGGGGTCACAGTCACTGCAAGCGGATTGCAATATGAAAAGCTCCAGGAAGGTACAGGCGCCAATCCCACGGCCACCGACAGTGTAATAGTGCATTATCGAGGAACTTTGCTGGATGGAACTGAATTCGATTCCTCCCACAGCAGGGGCGAGCCCGCAACGTTAAGCCTCAACCAGGTAATCCCGGGATGGACGGAAGGAATTCAGCTTATGAAACCCGGCGCTAAATATATATTCTACATGCCTCCTGATCTGGCATACGGTGTCCGCGGAGCCGGAAACACGATAGGTCCGAATTCGGCACTGATTTTTGAAGTAGAATTGCTGAGTATTGAAAGCGAATAAATAGAATTTCTCGGATTAAAGCCTACCAGTCGTTCAGCCTGAGCATCTCAGGCTCGAATGAACCCGGTTCACTGCAGAAATCGATCGCCAGGAAGTCTTCAATCGTGGATATATCTCCGTCGGGATTGTGCGCGACCTCCTGAAACGCGCCCTCCGTCTGTTTCCGGCATTCGTCCGGGATTTGCAGAGGGCGATCGAAAACCACGGCAGCCTGGTACTGCGCGCCTCCTTCCATGTTGAAATCGGAAGAGCGGAGAACCAGGCCGGCAACAGGAATACTTCCTTCTGAAGTTTCGGCATTCAGCCGAATGCGTGTGCCGGGCAGCAGGCGCCTCGGAGTCCGCAGAAGAGCCCCTCCCCTGGAGATGTCGACAACGTCTATCCTGGAACCCGCAGCGGATTTGATTTCACGTATCGAAGGAACATCCGAAATACTGAATCGGGGCCATCGCCGTGTGCCGGGTCCGGAAAACAGCCTGATTTTCATAGATTCCACCCTTCCCCGATTCCGATTTAACACTTTATGGGATCCGCCCCGGATCTATCGAGGGAATATTACTATAGCCCGCAACAATGAATCCCCGAAATTATTCCACCGTCTATAAATTGAACCACTTTTCATAAAATTTCATTGACAGAAAATTGATCAGGACCTATTCTCTACCAGTCTAGTAGACATTGAAGGGCTGAATGAAAATGAGGCTTTCAAAGAAAAGCGAATATGCATGCCTGGCACTCATAGATCTATCTGAATCCTATGAAAAAGGCGCCGCGAAAATTGAAGCGATCTCGAAAAGAAAAAGAATTCCCAAGAAATTTCTGGAACAAATTTTAATAGCGCTGAAGAGAGCCGGATATCTGCACAGTAAGAGAGGAAATGACGGCGGATACTGGCTTGCTAAAGATCCCGGAGAAATTAAGGTTGCAGAGGTTCTCAGGTTGATGGACGGCCCACTCGCTCCGGTCGACTCAGTGAGTCAATACTTTTATCGCCCGACCCCGATTGAAAGACATCCTCGACTGCACTGCCTGTTTAAGGATGTGCGGCAACAGATGATTGAAAAAATAGAAAAGACTTCCTTCGCCGATTTAATACGATAATTTTTTATATATTTGTCGACTATGTCGATAGACATGATCATCAATTGAGCAACATATGTAAAGCGAAGCGGATAAACTCACGAAAGGAATGTCCTTATGAATTCAGTTACATTTAATGGGAAAACATATAAAACCGACAATCAGGGATTTCTCACAGACAATGAACAGTGGGATGAAGAATTTGCGGAAGGCATGGCCGCCGAACTGGGTATCGAAGGCGGATTAAATAAAAAACATTGGAGAGTTATTCATTTCATACGAAACAGTTTTCAAAAAACAGGAGAATGCCCCCTGGTGTATGAGTCCTGTCGCCAAAACGGATTCAGCCTCAAAAAAATGAAAAAACTCTTCCCCTCAGGATATCTGCGATGCGCCTGCAAACTTGCGGGCATAACTTATTCCGATCGCCGCGTTAATTTCTTTGGCGAAGAATCGGGTATTTCAGGAAACAACTCCCATATGAAAAACGGGGAGCCGGAAGCACAGGAAAAAACTTACACCGTAGATGCCATGGGATTTCTGACGGATTACACCGAGTGGGATAAGAATTTTGCCGCCCACAGGATTCTGGACATGAAGGTGAAAGGAGGAATAATCCAGGCGCACTGGGAAATTTTGGATTCCATGAGAACGACCTATCAAAGAACCCACACCGTTCCGACGGTATTTGATTTCTGCGAGGAAAACGCCATAACGCTCAAACAACTCGAAAGACTCTTTCCTGCCGGATACCATCGTGGAATAGTAAAAGCAGCCGGTCTCCGCATAAAACAAACATCCTAGCCCGCATTTCTCACAAACTTTCCGCTGCGGCGGCTTGCCAAGCGAAGCGACCGGATCCGCTGGATCTACTGCGCTTCGCTTCAGGCGGCCTTCGGTCGCAAACCTTGTATCTCCAACCGCCTACACCGCCTCGTAACAAAAGCTTGTGAGAAATGCGGGCCATGTTATTTCAATCGATTTCAACCTTCACTTCCCGAGAGTATCAAAAATGTCCCGGTCTATTCCGGCCAGCAGTCGGAAGGCAACGGCGGAAGCTGACGGGTCATGAGGGCCCGGATTGCCTTGTTGAATCCGTCCGGAGCCGATTCCTCCAGGCGTTGAATTTCTTTCCCGGCTTTTTCAATGACCTGCGGATCGTCAACCGCGTCCAGAGGCAGTAATCCCGGATAGGAGCGTTGGATCAGAGAGAACGCCTGCTGCAGTGTCGGATCCAGATCAAGGAATTTGTCTATTACCGCGATCATGGCCCGCTTGTCCCTGTCCAGAGAACCATCCACCTGCATCAGCAAATTAAGGCTGAAATCCCCGCAGCGAAAATGAGAGGGCATTTCGTCGAGATGTTCCAAAAGCATTCGGATTTCCGCTACGATTTCCGCATCCGTCATGGGTTCGAAGGATCCCTCACCGATCATTCGCTGAAGAGGCGACATCGGGTGAATGGCAAGGGTGCGCACGCGGATGAAATCCGGACGGATCCGGTTGAGAATTTTCGCGGTTTCCCTGGCATGCTCCTCGCTGAAACGGCGGCCGCCGACACCCGGCATGATATACTCGGAAAGAGAAATTCCGGAAGAAACCACGTGCAGTCCTCCGGATAGAATGTCATCGGGAGTGTTTCCCTTCCGAATCAGCGTGAGCACGTTTGCCGAACCGCTTTCCATCCCTGAATGAATCCTTGTCAATCCCGCCGCTTTCAACTGTTTCAGGTCCTCGATGCTTTTCCGCTTCATGGTTTTGGCCCGCGCATAGGTGGTCACGCGCTTGACCGACGGGAAACGTTTCCGGATATGGCGGATGATTTCCAATAATTCATCCGTGGGCAGAATCAGGCTGTCGGCATCCTGCAAAAATGCAGCCTCCGGGCCTCCGCCTCGGGCAGGATATACCTCGGCCATTTGGTCGATATCCTGTTTGACTTCGTCCACAGAGCGCCGGGAAAATTTCAGACCTTTAAACGGGGGGCAGATATGGCAACGGTTCCAGGGGCAGTTGCGGGTAACACGCACCAGCAGACTGTCGGCTTCGTTGGGAGGGCGAATGGCGCCTTGTTCGAACATGAATAGTGCGTCCTATAGAAACACTCCATCCGGATTCCGATAAGATGTCTTGTACACCGGGTACTATCCCAGTTTATACCATCTGTAGTAAAATCATCCTTTAAAAGTCATTCAAGGCATCGGATCGGAAAATTGGAAGGCTTGACAGGATAAGCGTCTCGAATAATCGGAGTGATTTCTTCACATTTGCCCGGAGCTGCGATTTCAGCGACCGTACCATGACACTTCTCATTATCCGGAGTACCTGAGACCCCTATGACGTGGAAAAGAAATATACCGGAACTCTTTGTCGGCCCATCATCTCAAAAGTTACTTCCATGGTTACTGCTGTTGTTTTTCGGAAGCGGATGTGCGGCCCTCATATACGAAATAGTATGGCTCCAACTGTTGGGACTGGTTGTCGGTTCTTCCGGAGTGTCCCTGGGAGTATTGCTCGGCACCTTTATGGGCGGAATGTGCCTGGGCAGTTTGCTGCTGCCCCGCATAATTTCACCCAGGGTTCATCCTCTGCGTGTTTATGCCTTGCTGGAACTGGGCATAGGTCTTTTCGGGATAGCGGTCCTGTTCGGACTGCCTGTTATTGCCGATTTCTATACGAGCCTCTTCCGGCACGGAATATTTTTTCGCGCATTAGTCGCTGCGGTGTGTTTGCTGCCGCCGGCCGTTCTGATGGGAGCAACGCTTCCGATCGCCGCTCGATTTGTCGAATCGACACCTCAAGGCGTTTCCTGGATGGGCTTTTTTTACGGCGGGAACCTGTTGGGCGCCGTCGTCGGCTGCCTGGCAACCGGATTCTACCTGCTGCGAATCTATGATATGCCGACGGCTTCCCATTTCGCTGTCGCGATCAATGTCTCTGTCGCCCTCATCGCGCTTGTCCTGGCAGCAAAAAGTACGTATAAAACTTCTGTCACCGTTTCACCGGAAGCATCAACGGATTATGTTCCTTCAACCGGCCTGGTCCATCTGGCGATCGCCCTGTCCGGATTGTGTGCTCTGGGGGGTGAGGTTATCTGGACCCGTCTCCTGTCGCTGTTACTGGGAGGCACCGTCTACACTTTTTCCATCATTCTGGCCGTATTCCTGATCGGACTGGGAATCGGCAGCAGTGCGGGAGCGGCCTTAACACGCTCTTCATTCAATCCGCGGATGGGGCTTTTCATATGCCAGATGCTGCTGGCGGGGGCCATAGCCTGGGCGGCGTTTCTTATTTCCGCTTCCCTTCCCTATTGGCCGGTCGATCCGGGGATTTACACGGGAGAACATGGGCCGTGGCATCTGTTCCAGTTGGATCTGCTGCGTACTGCCTATACCATCCTGCCGGCAACGATCCTCTGGGGAGCGAGTTTTCCGCTTGCCCTAGCAGCCGTTGCTCATCGCGGCAGCGATCCGGGACGCATGGTTGGAAAAGTGTATGCGGCCAACACCGTCGGCGCCATAGCCGGTTCTCTCGCGTTCAGCCTGTTTGTCATTCCCCGATTCGGAACGCAATGGGCTGAGCGTTGGCTAATCATTCTTTCGGCCGTATCCGCCATAGCCGCACTGGCTTCGGCCGTCTTTTCCAATCGATATCCGACGGAAAACAAAGTCCCGGCTGCCAAACCCGCACTATCCTTTTCGTGCGTCTTCGCGACCGTCGCAGGACTTATGATTGTCATTTTTCTGATCCGGGGAGTATCTGCCGTTCCCTGGGCGGCCGTTGCGTGGGGCCGGTATGCGTCCAGCTACATTGCCGATGCTGCACCCGGTTTGATTGACGATAACGCACCTCTTGAGAACAGCAAGGGGATGGATTCTTCAAACTGGTTCTGCACCTATGTGGGTGAAGGAATGAATGTTTCCGTGGCCGTCACCAAGTCGGATGAAGGTGCCCGTTTTTTTCACGGCGCAGGCAAAGTACAGGCTTCAAGCCAGCCGCAGGACATGCGGCTCCAGCGAATGCTCGGGCATCTTTCAGCGTTG
>JAFGTD010000335.1 GCA_016934295.1 Acidobacteriota bacterium | reverse complement strand
TATAAAAGAAGCCAACTATTATTCAAATCGTTAAATACGCCAAAACATGCCCTATGGACCTGCCGGTCAGCCAGAAACGTGCAACGACGCTTTTTTCTTTTAACGGTCAACTTTCAACGTGAAACGTACAACGGCGCTTTAATCGGTTGGTGGGGGCGAACGTTTTGCTCCCATCAACATCGGAACAATTAAAACCATCGTACTGCCCCTCCAAATCAGCCCCAATCTTCAATCTTCATTTTTTAATCTTAAATTTTTTCCAATTTATGCTTGACTTTCACCTTTTTGTCACCCATATTAAGTGGAAAAAAGGTGAAACTATGAAGCTGACCAAGCGCCAGAAAGAAATTCTCGATTTTATTACCGGGTTTATCGACGAAAACGGATATTCGCCCAGTATGGAGGAAATTGCGGAATACTTTCAGTTTGCCTCCCTGAACGCGGTATTCAAACACCTGGAAGCTTTGGAAAGTCGGGGGTACCTGCACCGGGACACTAATCGTGCCAGATCGATCCAATTATCCCAGGAAGATGCCGTTGGAATGCAGGCGTTGCCTCTTTTCGGGTATATCGCCGCCGGTCAGCCCATTGAGGCTGTTTCTTCTCCGGATACTCTGCAGGTGCCGGATGAGTTTCTTCCCGGACGGGGCAGTTACTACGTACTGCAGGTCCAGGGAGAATCGATGATTGATGAACAGATCCGGGACGGGGATTATGTCGTTGTGGAATCCCGGGAAACGGCCGGGCCGGGAGAAACGGTTGTGGCATTAATTGATAATGAAAATGTAACCCTGAAAAAGTTTTATCCCGAAGGGCGGAGCATAAGGCTGCAGCCCGCCAATGAAAGTCTCGATCCGATCATTCTGGATGAATCGCGGGTGAAAATCCAGGGTGTGGTGGTCAGTGTAATGCGAAAATATCATTAGCCCGCATGACCCAATTACGGGCGAACACAAGGTTCGCCCCTACTCGGTATTGCGGTATGTTTTTATTACAGAGGTGATCATGTACAGAGTCTATTCCGTAAAAATAAATGGACGAACCTTGGAAAGCCGGAACCTCAAAGAACTGCTTGCACGCGCTGTCAGCGCCAAGCGGAATTCCGATCATAGAATAATGAGGACTCCGTTGTATGGGCAAATATCAACAGCAGGATCCGTCGGCTCCTGTATGGATCCCGGTATGGCTGTGGTCCATTAATCGTCTTCCGCCCGGTAGCCTGTAATGTGGAAATCTTTATGTACTATCAGTAACCTGAAATTTGAAATCTAAGGTCAAAGTCCAATCCAATAGTCCCTGGAGTGTCAAAAACCCGTTGCACATCTTTTAAGCAAATAGGTAGAAAGCTATTTGAAGTCAATGACTTAGTCCTGTTAAAAACTCGCTTTTCCTCCAGTTTTCCACAAATTCTGTGAAAAATTTTTTAGCTGCTAGGCTGCTTCTATATCGTGGTGATTGACGAGGTTTGCCAGGTTTTCTCCAACACCGATGAGGACATCGGAATTTTCGATTCCCTGGAGCCATTGCCTGGCGATGATGTCCAAACCTGCCAGCGCGCCTACAAAACATCCAGCGAGGGATCCGATAGAGTCCGCTGCATCTCCGGCGTTTACTGCTGCCAGGACGGCGTTGGATAGATTCCTGGGATGCTTCAGGAAGCAGTAAATGGCTGCGGGGATTGTTTCCATAACATCGGAACTTGTACCTATCTCGAACAGGGCCTCTTTGGGGGATAAGTGTCCGATCTGGGTCGACCAGCGCATCAACCCGGCGAGATCTTCATTCAGATGACTGATATAGTCCGCTGTTTCCAGAACCTGGTCGGCGGGCCATGCGCGTTCGTCGGATTGAACCAGCCTGGAGATCAGATAGGCAACGGCGACGCACGCTGCCCGTGCACGGGGTTCATTGTGCGTAATGATGCAATTATCCTGCGCTGCGCGTAAGAGCGTCTGGGGATGTCGGTAAAACATAAGTCCTATGGGGGGCATCCGGGAAGTCGCCTGGCAATCGCTGCTGAAAACTCCGCTTTTATTCCACGGCTTGCCCGTCGACAGGTGCTTGCATGCACTCATATTGGCGCTGGAAGGCGTCCGATGCGGAACGGTATTCAGGTACCATGAAAGCAGTGCGTCCGCCTGCCTGGCAGGATCCATTTTTTTGCATTCAATCAGGCATTCCGCAGTCGTAAGCAGGGTTTGGGTATTGTCGGTATAGGAGCCCTGAGGAAGAAAGTCGCTGGCATGCCCTGCAGGGGCTTGCATGAAGCCGGATATTCCCTTGTCGTAGTACTGTCGGATCTGTTCGGGGCTTAGGAATTCCACCGGCATTCCCAGGGCATCTCCGACGGCGAACCCTACGATGGTGCCGATGCAACGGCTTTTTATCTCATTGGGTTCCATGGGATCACTTCCTTACCCAGAATAATAGCATGCCGGAGACGGCTATCCCAGAAAGACTGAATTCAAAATGATGCTGAATTATCCGGCAGCATTTCTCACGGAGATTCGTGTAAGCGAAACGTCCCGATGTTTTTCCATACCAATCATCTGTTGACGATTCACGATTCAAGGTTAAAGATGGACGCACTGTGACAGGAACGGGGATGGAGCCACAATTTCTCGGGGAGGTGTCGATGCCGCTTTCGACGATCGATTGGCTGGTCATCATTGGATACTTTGCATTCAGTGTGGGTATCGGTTTGTATTTCCGAAAACGTGCGACGGCTTCAACCGAGGATTATTTTATCGGCGGCAGGAAGGTGACCTGGTGGCTGGCCGGCACTTCCATGGTAGCTACGACATTCGCCGCGGATACGCCTCTCGCGGTGACGGGCATGGTGGCCGACTACGGTATCGCGGGCAACTGGCTTTGGTGGAATATGCTGATGAGCGGGATGCTGACGGTCTTTTTTTATGCCCGTTTGTGGCGGCGTGCCGGAGTATTGACCGATGTCGAGTTTGCGGAAATCCGCTATAGCGGCAGGCCGGCTGCATTTCTCAGGGGATTCCGCGCTCTGTATCTGGGACTTCCGATTAACTGTATCGTGATGGGATGGGTGAACCTGGCAATGGTTAAAATCCTGATGACGATCTTTGGGATCACGAAAGTCCAGGCTCTTCTGCTGGTATTGGGGCTCATGCTCATTACGGCCGCTGTTTCGGCTCTTTCAGGCCTCTGGGGCGTCCTGGTTATGGACCTCTTTCAATTTACCTTAATAATGGGCATGATGATTATCCTCGCCTTTTTTGCCGTCAGCGCAGCGGGCGGAATGGATGCGCTGATACTCAAGCTCCAGGCTCTGGACGCCGCCAAAGCCGCTGCAGACGGAGGCCGGGGTTCCATACTCTCTTTTATTCCGGATATAGGTTCCGCCTGGATGCCGATATTGACGTTTGTTGTCTATCTGGCCGTTAACTGGTGGGCTACCTGGTATCCGGGCGCGGAGCCTGGAGGCGGCGGGTATATCGCCCAGAGGATTCTTTCCGCCAAAGACGAAAAGCATTCCCTGCTGGCAACCCTTTGGTTCAATATCGCTCACTACGCCGTACGCCCATGGCCCTGGATACTGGTTGCCCTTTGTTCCATTGTTTTTTACCCGACACTGGCGGATAAGGAATCCGGTTTTATCATGGTGATCATGGATCCGGAAGTGTTCCCCACGGCTCTGCGCGGATTAATTATCGCTGCATTCGCGGCCGCCTATATGTCCACCATTACGACGCAACTGAACTGGGGCGCTTCCTATCTGGTCAATGATTTCTACAGAAGATTTCTGGTTCGCAGCCGCAATGAACGGCATTATGTGAAGGTATCTCAGATCGCGACTATAATAATCATGCTGGCTTCCTGTTTGGTTACCTACTGCCAGGATTCCATTTCCGGCGCGTGGAAGTTCTTAATTGCCGTCAGCGCCGGTACGGGGAGCGTTTTTCTTCTCAGGTGGTTCTGGTGGCGCATCAATGCCTGGAGCGAGGTCTCGGCCATGCTGGCTTCCTTTTCGGTATCGATCCTGCTGCAGTTTTATTTCAGGCTGGACAGCGACAATCCGATTCAATTTGCCTGGACCGTGATCATTACGGTTCTTTGTTCCACAATTATCTGGATTCTGACTACGTTTCTGACGGCGCCGGAAAAAGAGGCGATACTGGTTTCCTTTTATCGGAGAGTCCGCCCGGGGGCGTCATTTTGGGGGCCTATTGTCGGGAAAGCTCCCGATGTGCCGACCCGGTCCAACAGCGCCTGCAATCTGCTGGATTGGTTTTGCGGGTGCGTCCTGGTGTACCTGGCTTTGTTCGGAGTGGGCAAAATTATTTTCGGACAATGGTTGACGGGACTTGTATTCCTTATTCTTGCCTCGATCGCAGGAGTGATTATTTACTGGGATCTGAACCGGCGCGGATGGAAAACCGTGTTCGAGTGATCCGAATCACAACGATGGCTGAAAAATTCCTGTTATCCGTCAATCCTCAATGGCGTAAGGCATTTTGATGTATAATTTCCACTGATTTGTAAAAATGGGATTTTTAATGCTACAAAAAGTTGTAAAAGCTTATTATAGTAAGTTGCGTGTGGTTTGTTTCGGGTGGGGAATGATCGGCCTGCTTTGTACGGTTGCTGCTGCAGGCGGCGATTCCATACCCAGAGTCCTTAACGGCATCGATGTTTTACATGGGCATAATTTCAAACCTCTTGCCGGGAAACGCGTCGGGTTAATAACAAATCATACGGGACTGGCCGCCGACGGAACCCCAACAATCGATCTTTTATTCCGGTCGAATGTTTGCGAGCTGGTCGCTCTTTTCAGCCCGGAACATGGAATCCGCGGAACACTGGACGACAGAATCGACTCTTCCGTGGATGCGATTACCGGCCTCCCGGTTTACAGCCTGTATGGAGAAACAAGAAAGCCGAAGCCTGAAATGCTTCACCGGATAGAAGCATTGGTTTTTGATATTCAGGATATCGGCGCTCGATTTTATACTTATATAACGACCATGGCCTACTGCATGGAGGCCGCGGCCGAAGCAAAGATACCGTTCTTTGTTCTGGATCGCCCGAATCCTGTCGGCGGGCTGCAGGTGGAAGGTCCCATGCTGGATGGGGACAAGACATCGTTTAACGGGTATATGCCGCTGCCGGTTCGTCATGGAATGACAGTTGGAGAGCTTGCAAGGTATTTCAATCGGGAGAAGGCGATCGGCGCCACCTTACATGTTATTAAAATGGAGGGCTGGCATCGGGCGTTTTACTATAGCGATACGGGACAACTCTGGGTCAATCCGTCGCCGAATATGCGGAGTGTGTCGGCGGCGATTCTTTACCCCGGAATTTGCCTGCTTGAAAGGACCAATGTTTCGGTGGGGCGGGGTACCGATCGACCTTTTGAGGTGGTCGGCGCGCCATGGATCGAACCGCGTCGGTTTGCAGCCGCGCTCCGCGAGGCCAAACCGGCCGGCGTGGAATTTGTTCCGATGTATTTTACCCCTGATGCCGGCAAGCCTTCCGGAGAAAAGTGCGGTGGCGTCAGCATACTGATCACCCACAGAGAAAAGGTTCATTCGGTGCTTGTCGGACTCACGCTCGTGTCGGTGTTATACCGGCTGTATCCGGATGATTTTGAGATGGACGATGTGGTGAAATTGTTGGGAAATGCAAAAGCGATGCGAATGCTGCAGTCGGGGGCATCCCCGGCAGAGGTGCTTCAGGCGGGCAGTTCTGAGGTGAGGAAATTTCTGACCGGACGCAAGGCGGCTCTAATTTATAGCCCGATACAATGATTTCATTTAAAACGCTGTTTATACGCAAGCCCTGATGCAAGGAAGTGAGGCAACATGACTCCGGCTGTTAGACGAAAGAAGAGGAAAGACGAAATCAAAGTCACTATCGCCCCGTTTCGCAACCTGGCCGATTACAAAACATGCGAAGATATCCAGAAGGAAGTCTGGAATTCCGAGGACATTGATGTAGTCCCCGTTTCGATGCTGCTGGAAGCGCATCATTCCGGAGGAATCCTGCTTGGCGCATACAGCAATATCGGCGATCTGATTGGATTTGTCTTCAGCCTTCTCGGGACGGAAATAAAAGAGCCGATCCAGCATTCATGCCTGCTGGCCGTGCGCGTTGCATACAGGAATTTTGATATAGGGTTTAAGCTGAAAGCCGCCCAGCGAAAAGAGGCGCTGAAACGGAAAATAAAGCTGATTACCGCTTCCTTTGATCCTATGCAGCCGATGAATGCCTACTTTGCCCTCGGAAAACTCGGAGCCCGTTCCGATCGATACGAAGATAACTACTACGGAGAGACGACAAGATCATCGGACCGCGGATTGCCCACGGACCGGATTTTGACAAAATGGGATCTGGAATCCAGCGAAGTGGTGCGCCGGCTGGAAACAGGACCGCCGCGTCACGATCTGAAGAAGGAGATGAAGCGACTGAAGGTCATTAATGAATTGAAAGAGTCGGCGCCGGGATTGATGAAGTCTTCGAGTGTAAAACTGAACTACGCCGAGGATAAATTCCTTTTCGAGGTGCCCTACAATCTTCAGGAAATAAAGGACCGCGATTTGGGTATGGCCATGGAATGGCAGTCGAAAATGCGCCAGACCTTCCGGCATTATTTTAGAAAAGGCTATTTGGCGACAGACTTTTTCGTGACGGCGCATGACGGCCACCTGCGTTCGTTCTATCGGATGGATAAAAAGAAATAAATAAAGAAGTCAGAAGCCAGAAGTCAGCCCGGCCTCCGGCCCGGCTGAGAGCGGGGCCGGATTATACAAACTGCGACACCTGAGTCAGAACAGTAAACGATGCGCTAGCCCCGGAGGGGCGCTAAGAAAATAGCGAGGGGCGTAAGCCCCTCGAAGGAACCCCAGAAATTTTGTCACGGTTCTTCGGTCCATGTTATCAACCGGGGGGCACAGGTCAGAAGCCAGGAGAGAAGAATTCCGCATCCATAGGATTTAGAATCTTCTGTTTTGCCTCCGGATTTGATGCATTATTTTGCCGTTGATCGGAACAACCGGTAGGGCAAATACAAACCACCTCATTTCGATCCATGAGTGACATCAACACAAATGAAAAAGGCTGGTATTTAAAGCTGCACTGGCAGGTTCTGATCGCATTGATTGCCGGTGTAGCCATGGGATGGTTAGCGCCGTCGGCGGCTCAGAAGATCGGATTCCTGGGAGACCTGTTCCTTCGTCTCCTGAAGATGATAATAATTCCATTGGTTTTCACTTCCCTGGTGAGCGGGATTGCCAGTCTGGGGAGTGCCCGATCGTTGGGGCGGGTCGGAATCCGGACGATGATTTATTATACGGTATCCACGACACTGGCAATTACTGTCGGGCTTACTCTGGTCAACCTGATCAAGCCGGGACTGCACCTCAATCTATCGGAAACAGCAGGTCTTCCGGAAGGTTTTTCCGCCTCAAGCCAGACTTTATCTGAGTTTTTCCTGGGCATGGTGCCGGACAATATCATCTCTTCCATGGCTAACGGTGATGTACTCCCGGTCATTTTCTTCGCGCTGCTTTTCGGTCTTTTTATTACGCAACTGAAAGGCCCCGGTGTGGAATCCGTTAAGAAAGTTGTCGATGGAGTTCTTGAGATTATCCAGGCCTTGACCCTGGCAATCGTCAAACTGGCGCCTATTGGTATTTTTGCCCTTCTTGCGCGTGAGGTAGCCCGGAGCGGTCCCGGCATCATCTGGGACCTCAGATTCTACTTTATCACCGTGGGATTCGGTCTTCTCATCCATGCGCTGGTTACTTTACCCCTTATCTTGATGATCCTTGGAAAACGCCGGCCCTTCCCATACTTTCGTGTCGCATCTCCGGCCCTGGCGACGGCGTTCTCTACCGCATCTTCTGCGGCAACCCTCCCTTTGACGATGGAGTGTTCGGAACTGGCGGGGAACCGCCGGGGCGTGACAAGTTTTGTCCTGCCATTGGGGGCGACTGTTAATATGGATGGAACGGCGTTGTACGAGGCTGTTGCCGCACTGACTATCGCTCAAATGTACGGTATCGATCTCGGTGTGGGGCAGCAGGCGCTGGTGCTGCTTACGGCACTGCTGGCATCTGTCGGGGCGGCCGCTATTCCCATGGCCGGTCTTGTGATGCTGGTGGTAATCCTGGAGGCGGTCGGCCTGCCGCTTGAAGGGATCGGCACCATAATAGCGATCGATCGGGTCCTCGATATGATGCGGACGGCGACTAACGTCTGGAGCGATCTCGTCGGTACGGCTGTCGTCAACCGCTTCGAAAAATAATGCCTAATCCAGGCTGTTAATTTCTCTGCAAATGAACCGGACTTAAAAATTTAATTAATACTTGACAACATATACTGTATATCATACAGTATATGTCATACAATGTACGCAGAACAGTAAATGGGCCCCGATTATGAATGTTGCTGAAACCTCAAATTCACAGAAAAGGACAAACTCATGGCTGATCCTGATCGATTTCATGCATTAGACGCAGTCAGAGTCTTAAAAGAAAACGTGTGACATACGATGAATGCCGATCGGTTTGAAAATCTTCGACTTGAATTACGACGCGGCTGTCTGAGCCTGGCGGTGCTTGCCCGGCTTCGTGTCGAGCATTACGGCTACACACTTCGTAAAGCTCTGGCCGATCAGGATCTGGAAATAGATGAAAATACCCTCTATCCGCTGCTGCGCCGCCTGGAAAGCCAGGGACTGCTGACGAGCGAATGGCGTGAGGAGAATAAACGCAAGAAACGCTTCTATCGCCTTTCGCGGGACGGAGAACGAATCCTGGAACAATTACTGAATGAGTGGCAGGGAATTAATCGGGCGCTGGATCGAATTCTTGAGGCGAAACAATGAAACTACTCGAAAAATACCTTAAGTCCGTCCGAATGTATCTGCCCCGGGAACAGACAGAAGACATAATCAACGAACTTTCTGAGAACCTGCTTTCCAAAATGGAGGATAAGGAAGCGGAACTGGGTCGTTCCCTGACCGAACTCGAACAGGAAGCCATCCTCAGGGAACATGGGGAACCGATGGTTGTCGCCGGTCGTTACGGAGCTTCCCACCGCTGTGTCGCCTTCGGTCGCCAGTTGATCGGGCCGGCGCTTTATCCGATTTATATTTTGGTCCTGTGGCTGCATTGGGGAGTTGCATTAATCGTATATGCCTGCTTTGCGATCTTCGATGAGCCCCTGGGCGTGATCCCCTTTATCGTAGCCGTGTCCATCCAGTTCGCGGCCGTGACCCTGGTGTTCATCATATTGGATATCTATCACCGTAATTTGTGGCAGTTCAGGTCTTTTTATAAATTCGAATTTCCAATAGGCTTTATACGAAAGTTCCATAAGCAGCAGTGAGGCATGCGCTGCTCAAAGGGAAGGCGTGTCATTTTTAAGGGGAAATTATAATGGAAGATACGAATCGTACCGGAACATTAAGACAGGATCCCCAGGCCACGATATCTGAAGATTCTCAGGAAATACCGGTTGCGGAGCTTTCCGGTGTTTGTAAACGCTACGGCAGTACCGTTGCCCTGGACGGCGTCAACCTTAAGGTTCCGGCCGGAAAACTACTGGCCGTTCTAGGGCCCAACGGAGCGGGTAAGACAACAGCCATCTCGCTGCTGCTCGGTCTGCTGCAGCCGGACAGCGGGAAAGCAGTGCTCTTCGGGAAATCTCCCCTGTTGATTGAGTCCCGGCGGAAAGTGGGCGTTATGTTGCAGGAGGTCAGCCTGGCACCCGAGATGCGCGCCCGGGAACTCATAGATCTTGTTGCAAGCTATTATCCTTCTCCGCTGACTGTTGACAAGGTAATGGAACTGACTCATACCACTCCGCTTGCCAAACGTCTCTATGGAAAGATGTCCGGCGGGCAGAAGCGACAGGTACAGTTTGCCATGGCCCTGGTCGGTCGGCCGAAACTGCTGTTTCTCGACGAGCCCACCGCCGGTCTGGATGTTCAGGCGCGGGAGTCGATTTGGGCCGGGCTGCGGCAACTTGTTGAAAACGGGACATCGATAGTCCTGACAACCCACTATATGGAAGAGGCGGAGGCGCTGGCCGACCGGGTTGTCGTGCTGGCGCGGGGGAGTGTGGTCGCCCGGGGAAGTGTGAACGAAGTGCGTGCACGCGTGGCGCGAAAGCGGATCTCCTGTCTGACAAAACTCGGTGTCGAGAAAATCGGCGGTTGGCCTGGTGTTCAAAGCGTGAATATAGAGAATAATCGGATGCAGATAACAGTCACGGATGTGGAAGCGGAAACAATTGTTCGGCGTCTGCTGGAGCAGGATTCCGGACTTCGGGAACTCGAGGTCCGCCGCGCGGGCCTTGCCGAAGCATTTACGGAAATCACACGGGAGGTTGCACAATGAATACGATAGCAACGGAAATCAACAATGTAGATTCTGGCGCATCCATGCCTTTCGGCAGAATTCTGCGGGCCTATATCGTTGAATCCAAGTATGCCTTCCTGTCCGTCCTGCGCATGCCGGTATTTTCCATCCCTATGATCGCCCTGCCGGTCTTCCTGTACTTTCTGATCGGAGGAATGGTTGTAGGTCCGATGACCGGAGGGGATCCTGCAGCGGCCGTAGCTATTTTCAGCGGATTTCTGGTTTTTGCCATAACCGGTCCAGGATTGTTCGGATTCGGCGCCGGTCTGGCAGTGGAAAGGCAATCCGGAGTGCTCAACCTGAAACGTGCGCAACCGATGCCGCCGGCGGCCCATCTGCTGGCCAAAATGATAATGGCCATGATTTGTACCGGTATTGTCACGATTATCCTGATCCCATTGGCCATATGGATCGGTCCAATGTCTGTTTCGGCCGTTCAGATCGTGAATCTTGTATTCATCAGTATGTTCGGTGTCCTTCCGTTCTGCGCCATCGGTTTTTTCATCGGCACATTTGTATCCGGAACGGCGGCGCCCGGCATCGTCAATCTGATATTCTTTCCTATGTTGTATCTGTCGGGATTGTTTTTCCCTCTGCCCGAAATACTGGAGCCGTGGGCGCCCATATGGCCGACTTTCCATTTGAACCAGCTTGTTTGCAGCGCCGCCGGCATGGAAAGCATAATGGATATAAAAATTTGCTTCGGCGTATTACTTGTTCTGACTGCGGTTTGTACGGTGCTGGCGGTTCGGCGGCTTTCAAGAGTGGGCTGAACCTCAATTCCAAATTTGAGGATTGAAAAAATAGCGTTCTCTTTTATTTAATCGGCTCCACGGTTGCCAATCGGGGGCCCTGCACTTCGAAATCGATCGACTGCACCGCCATCCGGTGTTTTTCCTTCGCAAGCATATCCAGAACGATGACCTGCAGGCCATAGCTGCCTGTCCTTCCTGGATTGCGCTGGACGATTTGCTGTATCCGGCATTCCGGCATTCCGCTTATTTTGAATATCCTACATGGCGGCACGATTGTCTAATATTTTTACAGGGATCTATCTGTTATTTGGATTCAATCCAACCCGGAATGGTTCAACGATGTTGCCGACAATGCATGGCTCTGCTTTCCAGGGCCGCTCAGCGCTTTGAGGTTTCAGGATGAAGTTCTCCGGATGCTTCATACATTTCTGAAATCAGAGCGGAGGCATTTCGCGCCGGTGAGATGTTATAGTTCCACCATGGATCTTCAGATGCGTCCTCTTGAACGGGAAGAGTAAAAATTTGTTTTCCAAAGGCCATCGCGTTCTCATAATCGCCGCTTCCGAGGGCGAGTCGGCTCAAGCTTAGCAGGGGGGTTTGAGCTTTCGGATAAAGCTGTCCGGCCTTTTCAAACTGTTCACGGGCTTCTTTCCCGCGATTCAGTGTCGCCAGTTCATTTCCCAGATAGAGGGAACAGTAGTACCGAAGCTGTGTATCTGTAATCCTGGCGGCGGCCTTCTGCAGTTCTTCCACAGCCTCGTCGTGGTTGCCGAGAAGTCCCGTCACCCGTCCCAGGTGCAGACGCGCTTCGGAAAATTCCGGATTGATTTCCAGAGCCTTCTGAAAATATTCCATGGCTTGCTTCAGTTCCAAATTTTCAGAGCCGAAACTGAAAGGCATCCCGTCCGGTTGGAGAGCATTCTGAAATGCGGGTGCAGCGTAATTTTCGTGCAGTACGCCGCTGTAGAACAATAAAACGGGGTCGGAAGGAAAGAATTCCAGTGCGGATGCCAGATTATCCTCTGCATAACCGAATTGGCGTTGGTAGAGCATGAAAGAAGTCGCGGCAATATACCACTTTCGAACCATTTCTTCTCTGGACGGATGGGGCGTGATACCGGCCATAAGCTGGCGCGCAAATTCCCAGTGCCAGCCTTTGTTCTGACCGGTTCCCCTGCCGTCCTGAACCGAAATGGCGTTGCCATTGCCTTTTTTAAAAACGATACCCCGATAAAGCACGGCCTCTTCATCAAGATGTCCTGTATCCAACTGGAACATGGCTATGTCGGTATGCAGCAATGCCGCCCGCTTCAGCAGTCGATTCTCGTAGTCCGGAAGGTGCAGAAACGGGAGAATGTTCTCCTCGATATACTCTCTGCCTCTGAATGGGCGTATGAGGCTGCCGTCGATAATGGGATCCAGTTTTCCTGCTTTGATATTTCCGACAAGGGAAATAATTATATCCAGATCGTTGACCGGCCAGCTTCCGACTTCTACCGCCGCCGCGTCCGACTTTCCGGGAATGTGTTGCTCCACAGCGGACCGCCATTCTTTCGCTTTAATGGCAATGAATTCCCGGCGCTTTTCTGCATCCTCATCCTCCACGTTCGCCAGCGCCTTTGCCAATAACCGGCGCACACTGTCGGCGCTCATATCCGAAAGATCCAGGGAAAGCGCCTTGCGATACTCGGATGCGGCTTCTTCCATTTCTCCCATCCTCTCCAGGACGATTCCCATGGAAGCGTGACTTTCCCCGTCTTCGGGATTCAGCCGCGCTGCCTCCCTGAACGCCTCAATGGATGCCGCATAGTCCTCTTTTTGAGCCAGGGCACGGCCTAAATCGAAATGATACTTAGCATTCTCGGGATTCAGGCGTATGGCTTCCCGGAATTCCCCCATGGCAGAGTCCACGTCAATCGAAGCGCGAATAATAGCGAGCATATAATGGGACTCCGCATCCTCCGGTTGCAGTCGGACGGCTTCTTCATAGGCGGCTGCGGCCTGGTCCGTTTGGCCGGCAAGAAAATACACCGTTCCCGTCTGTTTCCATAGAACAGAGTCGTCGGGATTGCTCCGGAGTTCCTCACGGTACAGCCGGGCCGCTTCTTCAAAAGCCTGCACCGCCTCCTCTTTTTTGCCGCCCCGGTTTGCTTCGTTGCCCCGGCGAATCAATGTTTCAGCCTTTTCAAGGTTGGTGGGTTCCTGTTCGGGGATTACCTGAAAATCCAGCGAGGATGCGGCAAGGCTCTGCGGCCTCTTCGCCATTTTGTCGATTACCTGAAGTTGTAATATATAATCGCCCGGCTGCATCGTTTTTCCCAGGCGCATTCTCTTTTTAATCGGGATCCTTGCAGGATCGCCGGCTTCGCTCGTGTCCACGGGTTCGGGATCGCTTCTGAAAATTTCGCCACCGTCCCTGTAAAGTACGGTTCGGGTTTCCAGGTCGGGCGGCGATCCCTGCCGGGTGACTGCATTGTAAACCAGAGCCAGGTATTCGAGGCTCTCCCCCGGCTGGTACTGCCGGAAGGCCGGACTTTTTTCCCGATTCTGTCCCGTGGAATATGCCTGTTCCGAAAATTCGCCGCCCGCATCCTGCAGTATCAGCCGCACGTCCTCATTGCCGTTGATTGCAAAAAGATCGGAAAGAGCCAGGCCTTCGTTTTTCAGATCGGGAATCTTTACATATTGATAGGCGGACCCGATTCTGCCCGATCCCTGGTCCTTCACGGCCAGCCGGACAAAGTAGGTGCCGGGCTTCCTGGCCGGTATGACAATGGAAAACCGGAGACCGTGTTCCCGGACCGTTAAAATCTCCTGGGTGTTCAGGGGAATTTTGTGCG